>DATMAF010000001.1:0-3803 GCA_035560315.1 Terriglobia bacterium
CGAAATATGCAGGTGCATTCCGGAGCCGTCCCGGCCATACAGCGGCTTGGGCATGAAGGTGGCGTGCATGCCTTCGGCGGATGCCACCGCCCGGGTCAGCATCCGCATGGTGGCGATCATGTCCGCCATGGGCAGGGCCGGGGCTTCTTTCAGCACGATTTCATGCTGCCCGGGAGCGATTTCGTGGTGGCCGGTTTCTACCGCGATGCCCGTGGCGTTCAGCTCCGAAACAATGCGGCGCCGGGTCTCCTCGCCGCGGTCCATGGGAACCAGATCAAAGTAGCTGCCGGGATCGTTGGTGTTGGTGGTGGGCCGGGACTGCGCATCCCGCTGGAACAGGAAAAACTCGATCTCCGGGGCGACCATCGCCTGGTAACCCAGGCGCTCGTATTTCTCCAGCACCAACTTCAGGCGCGTGCGGGGGCAGCCCTCGAACGGGGTGTGATCCAGGTTATGGACATCACAGATCAAACGCGCGGTGCGGATTTCTCCGGCCACCGGAGGAGCGATGCGCAGGGTCTCCAGATCCGGCTGCAACAGGAGCTCCGTTTCAATCGTGCGGTGGAAGCCTTCCAGCGCCGAGCCGTCAAAGGTGATCTCCCCGGCGACGGCGCCATCAAATTTATTGGCGGGAATCTCCACCGTTTTGATGGAACCCAGAATGTCGGTGAATTGCAGTAGCAGGAAAGCGACCTTCTCCTCCCACAACTGCGTGAGTGCCTCAGAAGCGTTCATGGATTCGCTTTCCCTTTATAGCAGGTTTTGCTCTCGGACGGAAACTAGCATAGCGTGTCTATAATTAAAAGCAAATTGTATAAAAATACCATGTCAACCTTCATATATAATGATATTTTCTTATATTCATAACAATATTTTTGCAAAATTTGCATAATTTTATTGACATAAAGTCATTTGACCGCTAGACTTCTCTTCTGGTGGTGGCGTTCGCGGCCAACCGCCGCCGGTCCCGGGCGTTCAATTTGGGTTGGAGCCGGACCGAAGCGTGGCATAATGACAGCCTGCAATGCAAGCAAGAAATCCGGCAGTCGAAGGCATCGAAGAATCTGCCACCACGCTCTGAAAAGGGTTGGAGACGCCTGCGGCATTCCATCCGCCGGGGAGATGCTTGCGATTCACTAGGAGGTAAACGCAACTCATATGGCGAAGACGAAATCGTACGAACAAACCACGGTGCTGGAAAATGCTTCCCCGGCGGAGATCATTGAATTCTGTAGTGAAAAGGGAATTCAGATCGTCGATCTCAAGTTCACCGACCTTCCGGGCATGATGCAGCACTTCTCCATTCCCGTCGAAGAGCTCTCCGAAAGCCTCTTCGCGGAAGGCGCCGGCTTCGACGGCTCCAGCATCCGGGGTTTCATGGAAATTCAAGAGAGCGACATGCTGCTGATCCCGGATCCCTCCACCGCGGTCGTCGATCCCATGCTGGAGGTCCCAACACTCAGCCTGATCTGCAACGTGCGGGACCCCATCACGGGGGAGCCGTTCACGCGCGATCCGCGGTACGTGGCGCAGAAGGCCGAGGCCTACCTCACCAAGACCGGCATTGCCACCGCCAGCTACTGGGGGCCGGAGGCGGAGTTTTACGTTTTCGATGACGTGCGCTACGAGTTTACCCCCAACTCCTCCATGCACCGCGTCGATTCCCGCGAAGGGAGCTGGAACACCGGCAAGGACGAGGGTCCGAACCTGGGCTATAAGCCCCGCTTTAAGGAAGGCTACTTCCCCGTTCCGCCCAGCGACAGCTTGCAGGATTTCCGCTCGCGCGCCATCAAGCTGATGAAAGAGGTCGGCATCGACGTCGAAGTGCATCACCACGAGGTGGGCACCGCCGGCCAGTGCGAGATCGACATGCGCTTCAAGACCATGGTGCGCATGGGCGACCAGGTGCAGATGTACAAATACATTCTGAAGAACTACGCCCGCCAGTGCGGTAAGACGGTCACCTTCATGCCCAAGCCGCTGTTCATGGACAACGGCTCCGGAATGCACGTGCACCAGAGCCTGTGGAAAGACTCGACGCCGCTGTTCTTCGACAAGAACGGATACGCCATGCTGAGCCAGACGGCGCTGTACTACATCGGCGGCCTGCTGAAGCACTCCGCGGCGCTGCTGGCCTTCTGCGCCCCCACGACCAACTCCTACCGCCGCCTGGTGCCCGGCTATGAAGCGCCCATCAACCTGGTCTATTCGCAGCGCAACCGCAGCGCCGCCTGCCGCATTCCGATGTACTCGACCAACCCCAAGGCCAAGCGCATCGAATACCGCTGCCCGGACCCCTCCGCAAACTGCTACCTGGCGTTTGCCGCCATGCTGATGGCCGGCATCGACGGCATCAAGAACCGCATCGAGCCGGGCGATCCGGTGGACCGCGATATTTATCACCTGGATCCGGAGGAGTCCGCCAAGATCAAGCAGGTTCCGGGCTCGCTCGAAGAGGTTCTGAACGCCCTGGAGCAGGACCACGAGTTCCTCTTGCAAGGCGATGTATTCACCCGGGACTTGATCGAAACCTGGATTGCTTACAAGCGGGAGCGGGAAGTGGATCCGGTCCGCCTCCGGCCGCATCCCTACGAGTTCCATCTGTACTACGACATTTAAACCCTACCGTGGCATGGTCCCGCCGCGAGAGGTTTTGGCAAGCCGCCGGAGCCTCCCCGGCGGGCGGCCCGCAGGAAAAATCCAGCTCCGGGAGTCACGACTGCTATGAAAAAACTGGAATGCATTATTCGCCCCCACAAACTGGAGGAGGTGCGCGAAGTTCTCGATAAGGTTGACGTGCACGGCATGACCGTTACCGAAGTGCGGGGGTTCGGCCGCCAGAAAGGACACGCGGAACACTACCGGGGCGTGGAATACAAGGCGGAGTTTCAGCCCAAGCTGAAGCTGGAAATCCTGGTGCGCGACGATCAGGTGGCCGAGGCGACCAAGGCGGTCCAGGAAGCGGCCAAGACGGGCAAATTCGGCGACGGAAAAATTTTCGTTTCCAACGTGGAGGATGTGCTGCGCATCCGCACCGGGGACCGCGGAGAACAAGCTCTCTAGCCGCTCACCGCGCCGGGCGGCCGGGCCGTTCGGCAGCCGGGGTTACCGCGGCGGCAGGTGCAGGGCCCCTTCCAGCGCGGCGAGAACCGTTCCCCAGCGCTCCGAGGGCAACTTGCCCCCAGCCTCGTCCGTTAGATAAAAGACGTCAAACGCCATGGTCTTTTCCGTGGCGAGCTTGGCGAAGACGATGTTCAATCCCATCTGGGTCAGGCAACTCGCCATCGAATAAGCCAGCCCCAGCCGGTCTTCAGCCAGAATCTCCAGCACCGTGCAGTGGTCGGAGATTTCATTATTCAGGCTGAGCTTGGGGCCTTTGGTGGCCGGAGCCAGCGGCCGGGCGTTGATCCGCGCCACCACATCCGCAAACGAGATCGTCCCTTGCAGCACCCCTTCCAAGGTATTTCCGATGCGGCGCAGCCGGGCCGGGTCGTCAATGACGTCGCCGCGGGTGGTTGAAATCCAGAACATATCCACGGCCATGCCGTCCGCGCGCGTGTCGAGGCGGGCGCCGAGGATATTGACCTCCAGGGCCGCCAGCGTGCCGGCCATGCGGGCAAACAGCCCGCGCGTGTCCGGGCAACACAATAATAAGACGGTATAGCCCTGCTCGGGGACCGGCACGAAGGCGACGGCGGGCGAGCCCTGCACCGCCCGGCGGGCCAGCAGAATCTGCCGCGCAATCAGCTCCGGACTGGCGCCCAGCGCGTAGCGTGGCGGCAGCAGCGCCAGATGTTCGTCGG
>DATMAF010000002.1:0-5903 GCA_035560315.1 Terriglobia bacterium
CCAGGCAGGCGACATAAAAAACGCGCCCCCAGCGGCTATGACAAAGCGATGACGAAAGGTGGATCAATCATCGGTAGCAGTTGCGATTTCTACTGGCTTGATACGGTCCACGGTGAACAAAACTGAAAACTGCCTCCTGAAACAAAATCCCATGCCCAAGCAAGGGAACCCTGGGCCAGAGCACGAGCAGCCTGTTTTCAACGGTGGCGCTGCACCAACCCGGCCGCACTGGACACCTCTTTCCGCCCCTGTTTATAATCGAACCATTGTTGGCTGCCGGAGGATGAATGCAAGCGCCCGTTGATTTGAAGAGCACGGTCAATCTGCCGAAGACCGCTTTTCCAATGAAAGCCAACCTGACGCAGACCGAGCCCAAGGTGCTGGAGCGTTGGGAGCGCGAAAAAATCTACGAGCAGTTGCGGAAGCTTCGCCAGGAAGCCCCCATTTTCACCCTCCACGACGGCCCCCCCTACGCCAATGGAAACATTCACTTGGGCACGGCGCTCAACAAGATACTGAAGGACTTCATTGTCAAGTCCAAGAGCATGGCGGGCTTCTATGCTCCCTTTGTGCCCGGCTGGGACTGCCACGGCCTGCCGATCGAGATCAAGGTGGACCAGGAACTGGGCACCCGCAAAGCCAGGATGCAACCCGTAGAGATTCGCCAGGAGTGCCGCAAATATGCCAGCAAGTACGTGGAGCTGCACCGCCGGGATTTTAAGCGCTTGGGAGTTCTGGGCCGCTGGGATGATCCGTATCTGACCATGTCGGCCAGCTATGAGGCGGTGATTGCTTCGGCTTTCCTGGAATTCCTCGACAAGGGATATGTTTATAAGGGACTCAAGCCGGTGCACTGGTGCCTCCACTGCCGCACCGCTCTGGCAGAGGCCGAGGTGGAGTACCACGATCACAGCAGCCCTTCCATCTGGGTAAAGTTTCCGCTGGAGTCCGACCCCGCCGAACTCTCCGGCGCTCTGGGCGGACGCAACGTCAGCGCCATCATCTGGACGACGACTCCCTGGACCTTGCCCGCCAACCTGGCCTTGGCGTTCCACCCGGCCGTCGAATACGTGGCCGTGGCGACTGGTGCGGCGCCAACCGATGATGTCTACATCGTGGCCCAGCCGCTGCTTGCCTCTGTGGCGGAGAAGCTGGGGTTCTCGCCGCAGGCGGTGCTCGCCCGGCTGGAGGGTGCGCGGCTGGAAAAGGCTCGCTTCCGGCACCCGTTCCTGGACCGCTCCTCGCTGGGCGCGCTCGGCGAGCACGTCACAATGGAGCAGGGCACCGGCATCGTGCACACCGCCCCGGGACACGGCCAGGAAGACTTCGCGGTTGGCGAGAAGTATCATCTGGAAATTCTCAGCCCGGTAGACGACAAGGGGCGGTTTGATCCGGCCATTTCGAAGCTGGCAGCGGCCTCCATTGCGCCGGAGTATGCCGGCAAAACCGTATTTGAAGCCAACCCCATCATCCTGGCCATTCTCAAAGAGAGCGGCATGCTGCTGCGGGAGGAGAAGCTGGAGCACTCCTATCCGCATTGCTGGCGCTGCCGCCACCCGGTCATCTTCCGGGCCACCGAGCAGTGGTTTATCAGCCTCGATCATGAAGAACTGCGCCGGCGCGCGCTGGAGGAGATCACCAAGGTCCGCTGGATCCCGGAGTGGGGCCTGGAGCGGCTCTCCAATATGCTGGCCTCGCGGCCCGACTGGTGCATCTCGCGCCAACGCATCTGGGGCGTCCCGATCATCGTGTTTTATTGCGAAGGCTGCCGCCAGATGTTCACCGATCACGCCGCGCTGTCCCACGTTATCCAGGTGTTTGAGAAGGAAACCGCCGACGCCTGGTACACCAAATCGCCGGCGGAACTGCTGCCGCCGGGAACCAAATGCCGCCATTGCGGCAGCACCCAGTTCCGTCAGGAACGCGACATCCTGGATGTCTGGTTTGACTCCGGCGCCAGCCACCTGGCGGTGCTGGGCAAGGAGCCGGGGCTGCCCTGGCCATCGGATCTCTATATCGAGGGCGGCGACCAGTATCGCGGCTGGTTCCACAGCTCGCTGCTGGTGGCGGTCGGCCTGCGCGGCAAGCCGCCCTACCGGCAAGTGGCCAGCCATGGCTGGGTGCTGGACGAACAGGGCCGCGCCATGCACAAGTCGCTCGGCAATGTGATCGAGCCGCAGGCCATTATCAACTCCAGCGGCGCGGAGATTCTGCGGCTCTGGGCGGCCTCCCAGGATTTCCGCGAGGACATGCGCATCTCCAGCGAGATGCTGGAGCGCCTGAAGGAATCCTACCGCAAGATTCGCAACACCTTTCGATTCCTGCTCTCCAACCTGTACGACTTCGACCCGGCCCGCGACCAGGTGCCGGTCGGGGAAATGAACGAGGCGGACCAACTGGCGTTGTTCCGCACCGCCCGGCTGGTGGAGTTGTGCCGCAACTGGTATCAGGAGTACGCCTTTCACAAGGTCTATCACGGCATCTACAATCTGTGCACGGTGGAACTGAGCGCGTTTTATCTCGACATCACCAAGGATTGCCTCTACACCGCGGCGCCGAATTCCCGCGCCCGGCGCAGCGTGCAGACGGCGCTCTACCGGATCGCCGACGCCCTGGTTCGGCTGGTGGCTCCGATTCAGTGCTTCACCGCCGAGGAGGTCTGGAGCCATCTGCCCGGACGGCCCGCCGGGCTGGGCAGCGTGCATCTGGCCACCTTTCCGGATGCGGCCGAGCTGTGCGGCGAGCTGAGCATGGCGCAGCGCGAGCGGTTGCGGAACTGGGACCGGCTGACTGTGGTGCGGGAAGAAGTGCTGAAAGCCCTGGAGGCCGCCCGCCGTGAGAAGCTCATCGGCAAGTCGCTGGAAGCCAAAGTGGAACTGGCGGCCCAGGGCGAGTGGGCGCGCCTGCTCCAGGAATACAAAGCGATGCTGCCGATGCTGTTTATCGTCTCCCAGGTGCATCTAACGGAAGAGAGCCTTCCCGGTGCGACCGAGGGCGTCGTGCGGGGGTTGCAGATCGCCATCCGGCGGGCGGAGGGAACCGAATGCGAGCGCTGCTGGAACTATTCCACGCACGTGGGCAAGGACCCGGACTTTCCCACCGTATGCGAGCGCTGCGCCCCGGTGGTGCGGGCGCTGTAGCCGGGGAGTCCCGTCGCAGACAGCGGGGGAATTGATGCGCCGGTCCCACTACATCGCGATCAGCTTGGTGGTCTTGCTGCTGGACCAGATCAGCAAGCTGCTGGTCGTGTCTCGCCTCTCGGAGATGACCGCGATCCCCGTAATCCCAGGATTCTTTCGTCTGGTGCGGGTGGAGAATCGCGGCATTGCGTTTGGCATGTTTTCCGACTCGTCCTCCTCCATCACCGGCGTGGTCCTGGTGCTGCTCTCGGTGGCGGCCATCGGCCTGGTGGCCGCGTTGCTGTGGCATAACCCGCCACCGGCGGTGGTCGCCGGCTGCGGTCTGGCCTTGATCCTGGGAGGAGCCGCCGGGAACCTGCTGGACCGGCTAGCCCGCGGGCATGTGGTGGATTTTCTGGACTTCTACGTCGGCAGCTATCACTGGCCGGCATTCAATGTGGCGGACAGCGCCATTTGCGTCGGCGCGGGGGCGCTGCTTTGGGACATCCTGATCGCGCATCCGGCGCGGCAGCGGGCGGCATAAATGCTACCAATTCTGCTTCGCATCGGCCCGTTGGAGATCCCCACCTATGGCGTGCTGGTGGCCGCCGGCCTCATCACCGGACTCTCAGTGGCTTCCCGGCTGGGCGCGCGGGATGAGATGAAGAAGGACGAGGTCCTGAACCTGGGGATCTACCTGGCGCTGGCCGGCATTCTCGGCTCCAAGCTGGCGCTCATTCTCCAGGAAAGCGATTACTATTTCTCGAACCCCCGCCAGCTTTTTTCTCTCTCCACGCTTCAGTCGGGAGGCATTTTTTACGGCGGCTTGATCCTGGCCATTCTGGTCGGGTTATGGTACACGCGGCGGAACGATCTGCCCTTCCTCAAGACCGCCGACGTCTTTGCGCCCGGCATCGCCCTCGGCCACGCGATTGGCCGGCTGGGATGCTTTTCGGCCGGCTGCTGCTGGGGCCTGCCCACGACGCTGCCCTGGGGCGTAACCTTCACGGATCCTCATAGCCACGCGACGGTGGGCGTGCCGCTCGGCGTTCCCTTGCATCCGACGCAACTCTACGAGTCGGCGGCTGGCGGGATCCTCTTCCTGTTTCTCTACCGGCAGCAGCGCCAGAAGCAGTTTGAAGGGCAAACCCTCGGATGGTACTTGCTTTTGTACGGCGCCGCCCGGTTTGCCGTGGAGTTTCTCCGCTACCATTCGCCGGAGGCGATGCTGCTGGGCTTCCTCTCCGACGCCCAGGGCGTCAGCCTGGCGCTGGGAGGCATCGGCGCGTGGCTGTTGTGGCTGCGCCCGCACCGGCGTGAACTGCCGGCCGCTTCCCGCCCCTGATTTCACCGCGCCCGCAGCTTCCGCCGCGCGAACCAAACCAGACGGGGAAGCGCCTATCGCAGTGCGAAAACAATTCTCCATCTCGAAAACGGAGCGCGGGGAGCGCCTCGATTTGTACCTGGCGAAGAAACTGCCGCAGCTCAGCCGGTCGCGCATCCAGCAGCTTCTGGCCAGCGGGCACATTGCGGTCCGGGAGGCCGGCGCAACTCCCCCGCTCAAGCCGGGATACCGATTGCGGGGAGGAGAGCGCATTGAAGTGTCGGTTCCGCCGCCGGCGCCGCTGCGCGCCCTGCCGGAAGCGCTGCCGCTGGACATCCTCTATGAGGACGACGACCTCGTGGCCATCAACAAGCCAGCAGGGATGGCGGTTCACCTGGGCGCGGGCGTGAAGAGCGGGACCCTGGTGAATGCGCTGGTGCATCGCTTCCGCCAGCTTTCCAAACTGGGCGGGGAGGCGCGTCCCGGCATTGTGCACCGGCTGGATAAGGACACCTCCGGCGTTTTGCTGGTGGCCAAGAACGACGCGGCGCATCAGGCGCTGGCCCGGCAGTTCGCCAAGCGCGTGGTGGAGAAGCACTATCTGGCCCTGGTGCACGGCTCCCCCCGCCGGGCCGAAGGCGTGATCCGGGAGCCCATCGGACGCGACCCCCGGCGCCGCACCCGCATGGCCATCCGCGCCGGCGGGCGTCCAGCCGTCAGCATCTATCGCGTGCTGCGCCGTTTCCAGGGATTTTCCCTGCTCGACGTCCGCATTCTCACCGGGCGCACTCACCAGGTGCGCGTCCATCTGGCCAGCATCGGCCATCCCGTGGCCGGCGACACTCTTTATGGCGCGCCGGCCCGTCTGCCCGCCAGCGTGTTTCAAACGCCGCCGGAGGCCGAGCCGCCTTCCCCCGTGGGTGCCCGCAAAAAGGAGGCCCAACCCTATCCGACCTTATCCCGACACTTCCTGCATTCCGAGCGCATCCGCCTGAAGCATCCCCGGACCGGTGAGCCGCTGGAGATTCGCGCGCCGGTGCCGGAGGAACTCAGCCGGTTTCTAGATCGGCTCGTCCCCCTGGAAAGCCCCGCCCGCTGAGAGAAACGAGGCAGCCCGCATCCTGCCTGGCGCATCCCAGGTGCTATAATCAGCTCCAGACGCGCTTTGGACAGGCCCGTGCACCCATCACCCGATCCCGGCAACGGCAGCGATCCGGTCATCCGAACCGAGGGCTTGACCAAAACCTATCCCCTGGGCGACCAGGCCGTGTACGCGCTCCGCGGAGTGGACATCACCATCGGCGAGAATGAATACGTCGCCATCATGGGGCCATCGGGTTCCGGCAAGTCCACGTTGATGAACCTGATTGGATGCCTTGATACGCCGACGTCTGGAAACTATTGGTTGCGCGGCCGCCTGGTCAGCGAACTCAGCGATGAGGAACTGGCGCGGGTCCGCA
>DATMAF010000003.1:0-18011 GCA_035560315.1 Terriglobia bacterium
CCGCCAGAATCCGATCCCCGGAGATGGCCACCGCCTCGGCGATACGAAAGTTCTCATCGACGGTGACGATCTTGCCGTTATGAAGAATCAAGGTGGCGCCGGCCTCGGCTTGCGAGCGAAGCGAGGCTGGTTTCAGCAGGAGCGAGAGCAGCAGGACGGCCAGAACACGCCGCCCGCCCGAGGACCCCGAATACCGCTGTCTTCCCATACGACCCGCTCAGAAGATTTCCGGAAAGTAGAACGTCAGCGCGGCGTTGAGATACTTATCTGAGACAATGAGACTTTTGTTCTTCGGATCCAGGGCCACCCCGCGCGCCTGGCGCAAGGCTCCGAAGGGGCCGCCGATCCGCCAGCGGGGCAGCACATCGCCTTCGTCGTAGATGCTCCAGACGCCGACGAAAGACTCTTCGGAATAATCCAGAGGCCGGTGCCGGTTGATGCCCTGGTTGGCGACAATGATCCAGCCCTTGGGCGCATAGACGGCAATGTTCCTGCTTCCGTCAATGGCCTCGCTCGACTTGGGCCCGCCGATCACCCGTACCGGTTCAATCATGCCGTTGCCCTGGCGCGGAAATATCTGTATGGACCGGGAACCAGCGGTGACGATCAGATTGCGAACCGCGTCGATGGCGACCGCGCCTCCCATGCCGTTCTTCGTTTCCAGGATTCGGCTCGGAGCCACATTCCCGTTCGCCTGGCGGGGATAGACCAGCAGCTTGTTGTACTGCGGGACATAGATTTCCCCGTTCACCGCGTCAATTCCCAGACGATCCGGCTCCTGGAGGCCGGTTCGCGAACCGTGAATGATCCGGATTGGAGGCTCCTCGCCGGTGGCCCCTCCCCGGAAGGTCAGAATGGCCTGGGCGAACTGGTTCGGCACCACGATCTCGTCATGGATGTCGTCGTAGGCGATGGCGTGCACCGTCCGCGACAGAAGCGTCCGCTGCCCATGAATTTGGCGCGACGGCACCGCCGCTCCGTCCGCAAGGCGGGGGAAGATGGCAATCTGGGGGTGCATCACGCAATTCGGGACCAGGATCTCCTCGCGCTTGGAGTCGTATCCGACCGCGCCCGGATTGCCGATCATCAGACTCGGCGCGCCGACCGGCCCATTGCGAATCACCCGCAGCGGCGGCGTATCCCCTTCGGCCGTTCGCTTGAAAACCGTTGCGGCGTGCGTGCCGAAGTTGGCCACCCACAGCTCGTCGTTCTTGAGGTCCACGTCGAGCCCGGTAGGATTCTGGATCAGCGTCCTGGGTCCTTTCAGCACTCGCTTCGGAGCGACGTCGCCATTGGCCGCGGCATCGAACACCAGAATCGAGTTGCCCATATCGTTGGCCACATACAATTCCCCATGCTGCTCGTCCATGAAGAGATGCGAAGGCATGTTCAACTGGGTCTTCGGTCCCTGAATCATCCGCAGCGGGGGAATGTCGCCGTGCGCCTTCAACGGATATACGTTGATCGAAGGCGGCAGCATCTTGCCGGTGCCGGGAATCGCGACATCCCGCTGCAGCGGCCAGTTGGGCTTGGCCTGCCCCCGGCGTCCCCCGCGGTCAGCCTGGGCTTGCCCGCGACTGGAGGAGTAGCCGTAGTTGCTGACGAACATCTCGCCCTTTCTGGTGTCGAGCGCAATCCCATGCGCGTCGCCCAGGAGCGTCTTGTCGCCTTGCAGCAACCGTATGGGAGGATCGTCCCGTTCGCCGTATTTTTTGAACACCACCACCGCCGAGTCATGCTGAATGGACAGGAAAATCTCCTCGGCCTCTTCGTCCACCGCCACGCCGTAGGTGCCCTTGGGTACGTCCATTTCCCGGCTGGGAGCCACATCGCCGCTGGCCTGGCGGTCGAATATGGTTAGCGGCATACCTTCGCTGTCATGACTGATGGTGTAAATGTCACCTGTCTTGGGATCGACGTACACATCGCAGTTAAACTCGATCTTCGTCTTGAGGCCGCCGATGACGCGCTTCGGCTCGGTCATCGCCGCGCCGGGCGGCGTGTTGGCCATGCGGTCGTAGACCATCACTTGGAACAGATTCTCATCCGTGAAGACCACCTCGTCGCGAACCGGGTCCACCGCCACGGAACTGAACGCCGGATACGGGTCGCGGATGACGCGCAGCGGGGGACGCTTCTGCACCTCGGCTTGCTGAGCTGGCGATGGATAAGCGGGTGCGGAAGCCTCTGCTCGCGCAGCGGCTTGCTGCGGTGTAGCCCACGGACTGGCTACCAGGCTTGCCGGGACCCACTGGCACAGCGGTCCCTCCGCCGGAGGGAGGGGGTGGACGCCAATCAACTGGGCCTGCCCGGCGGGTCTTGGCGAGGCAATCCCAGAGAGCAACTGCGAGGGGTCCACAGTGCGGCTGCCCCATCCCAGGAGAAGAACGGCAAGCGCGCTTCCTGCAAACACCGCCCAACCCCAGCCGGCTCCCGGCCCAAACCGCGCTTTTAAGAACATGGATCGGTTCCTCCTCTTATAGCGGCGTGGCGAACCGCCACAGAATCGTTCGGCTCCCGCATCCCACATTGCAGACGGCCTTACCGGGATGACTGGCGGGCGCGGATGGCTTCCGCGCGAGCCGCCATCGAGTCCGCCTGCCCGGAGCGCTGCGTCAGGCGCAGCAGGCCAGCATAGTGCTCCAGTATCTCGGCGACCAAGGGATGATCTTCGCCCAATGACTGCTGCGCCAGTTCCAGGGAGCGTTCAAAGCAGGGCTCGGCTTCGGCATGCGCCTGCTGCGCCATATGCATTCTGCCCAGCATGTCCAGGGTGGCCGCAAGATGCAACCGCCACTCCGGCCCGGAATGCTCCAGGATCGCCTGCGAACGCTTCAACAACGGAACGGCTTGCCCGGGCAGGTCCTGTCTGGCGTAAACTTCCGCCAAGGTGTTGAGGGTTGCCGTAATGTTGACGTGCTCGGGCCCGGAGGCCGCTTCCTGAATTTTCAGCGCCCGGCGCAGCAACTGCTCGGACTCCTTATAGTGCCCCTGGTTCAGGCCCGCCCGGGCCAGATCACTCAAGGTCGCCACCAGCATGGGATGGTCGGCTCCCAGCAGTTCCTGCTCGATGACCAGGACCCGTTCCAGCAGCGGCTGGCTTTCCGCATATTTCTTCCGGGCCAAGCGCACCCCTGCCAGGTCCCGGAGTCCGGCCGCCAGCCGGGGATCCAGCGGATTCTGGCGCGACAAGAGGTTTTCGCGAATTGACAGCGAGAGAGCAAACAGGCGCTCGGCCTCTTCGAGCCGGCCCGCATCCCGGTAAACCGCCGCCAAACTGTTGATGCTGTCGTCCGTATCCAGGTGCTGCAAGCCGAAGCGCCGCTCGCGGATTTCCCATGCCCGCTTCAGCAAGGTTTCCGCTTCCGTTACTTTGTCTTGCTTATGATGGATCACGCCCAGATTGTTCATGGCCGCGGCGACCCGCGGATCCTCGGCCCCCAGCGCGGATTGCCGCAGTTCGAGAGATCGCCGGAAGAAGGCCTCCGCCTCCTCGTACCGGCCCCGGCCGTCGAAAAAGACCGCCAGGCGGTTTAGGCTTGCGTCTACCAGGGCGTGTTCGCGGCCGTAGGCTTTCTCCCGAACGGCCAGCGCCCGCCGCAAGCACTCCTCTGCCTCGGCAGCCCTTCCCTGGGCCTGGAAGAGTTTGGCCAGTCCATCCAGGCTGTCAGCCACTGCCGGATGTTCTGGCCCATGAATGCGTTCTCGAATGGCCAGCGCCCTCTCAAGAAGAGACTCCGCTTGGGAAAACTGTCCCTGGGAACTCAGGAAAGCGCCGACGAATTCCAGCGTGCTGGCCAGACGGGGGTCCTGCGGTCCGAACTTCTCGGCGGCTTCCAGAGCGCCCTTGAAGGAGGTCCATGCCTGCTCGGTATTGGCCTGCTTCAGCCACTCGGAGGCGGCCTGCATCTGCGCCTTCCAGGCGTCCTCCTGGGCTTGCAAACCAGGGGCGACTGCAAGAACCAGAATGAGCAGCGTTGCCGGGAGATAGAACTTCATTCACACTCTCCGCGGAGGCGAGGCCGCGGGACCCCTCGCATGTTCCAACCGCCTGCGGCCCAGGCATGTCCCGCTGTTGGAAAAATGGCGCGGGAGCACGGCCTTCGATGGGCGCGCTCCCGGCGGTTCAACGGGCGGTGATGCCTACTCTCCCGTCTGGTACTCCAGATCCGGGACCCATTCGTCGCGATCGGTCCTTCCCGGATCTTCATAGACAAAGTTGAGCTGCGGTCCGACGGCCGACATGCCGATCTCCCGAGCCAGTTCTTCCCGCAGCACGATGGTCTTGCCACCCACCACGGTCATCAGCGGGTAGACCGTCGGAAGGTCCTCCTGCGGAATCGTGAAATAGTCCTTGTTCAGAACCACGAAGTCCGCCAGCTTGCCGGGCTCCAAGGTCCCCAACTCCTTTTCCTTCATGACGAAGTAGGCGGGATTGGAAGTCATCATCTTGATCAGCTGGACCCGGTTGATGGCTTCCTCCGGGGCGATGGAAACGCCATCGAACCGCTTGCGGGTAATGAACGGGTACGACCGCGCAAAGGTGGTCACGGCCGGCTCTTCCAGGCCGTCCGCGCGAGTTTCTTCGAGAGAGACGATCAACCCGCCCTTGAAGACGCTCTGCATCGGAACGATCCGGTTGGCATAGCGCTCGCCGAAGATTTTCGGAATGAAGGCGCCCTGGTCGTCGATCTCCTTGGGGCCGCAGCTCAGCTGGATGTTCAGGCGCGCCATGCGCGCGATCTGGTCCTGCCGCGGAAACCAGCCGCAGTGGTCCGCGCTCAGGCGCAGAGAGCGAATGTAGTCGAGCGTGAGGCCCGGATCATCTTTCATGGCCCTTTCGATGATATCCATGAACTGATCCATGCTCTTGTCGCCCATCACGTGGTTGACCACGTACCGGAGGCGCTGCCGCAGGGCGGTGTAGATGGCATCATTGTAGGGCCCGCCCGGCTCGGCGTAGCACTTTTGAAGCGCGTTGATCTTGGGGCTGGCCTCCATGGTGTGGCAGATGGTGGGCGCGTCGTGGTCCAGCGCCCCGAGAGTGACGCCCACATTCCAGAAATACTTGTCGCCCACGCCGGAGATGTCCTGCTTTCTGGAAAAGCAGGTGGCGATATCGACGACCATCATCTGGCAGTTGCGATCGGCGTAACCAAAGCGCACCGGCATCCGCCCTTCCCGCGCCAGCTTCAGATAGGCGTCATAGATGCGCAGACCAATGATGTGCGAGCTGAATCCCGTCCAGCCCAAGGCCGCGAAATGTTTCAGGCCGTCCTCCAGCCCGTCGGCCATCAGCGGAATCCGGGCCGCCCAGAACTGCTCCGTAAAGGCCTGGCCGGGGGAGGCATTGGAGGGGGTGTTGCCTCCGGAGCCCACCATCGTGAAGAACTCGGCTTCTTCCGTGTGATCCAGCCGGAACAGATCGAAGAGTTTGTTTCGCGCCGCCGTGTTGAGCAGTTCCACGCCCTCGCCGCTGACAGAGACCGGGCGCTTGGGCGCCAGCGCATCCAGTTGCGCGCGGGTCATATGGCCCTCGATCACATAGGGGGTGCCGATTCCGAATCCGTATTTGCCGCGGGAGGGGACGCTGATGGCGGCCCACTGGTCCTCCGGGGCGCCGGCCATCTGCTCCTTGATGACCAGCTCAATACCTTTTGTCAGCTCTTCAAAGGTCTTGCCGGTTACGTCGAATCGCCGGCGGTTCTCCATGGCCCGCATCTTAGCCTGCTCCTCGGGAAACTTGCGCAGCCAGGCCGAGATGTATCCGCCGTGAAGATGGTTGTGCGTGTTGATCATGCCGGGGATGACGGTGCGTCCCTTCAGGTCAATCCGGCGCGTCTGCGGTCCGGCGAGCCGCAGCACGTCGGCGTTGGTGCCCAGCCGCAGAATCGTGTCGCCGCGAACTGCCATGGCCTGCACCACGTTTCCGATGGTTCCGTTCGGATCTTTGTCGTCCATGGTAACAATCTTGGCGTTGTGAATAATCAATTCCGGATAGGCGAGAACCTCCGGCGGTATCTGCTGCGCTGCGAGCGGTCCTGCTGCCAGCATCAGCACCCCAGCAAGCAATAAGGATCGTCTGCCACTTCGATGCATCACGATGCTCCTTTGGCGTAATTTCGAGTCCGCAATCCTTGTCTCCGTCCGGCATTCGTGGCGGCCTGCTCCGGACCATCCCGCCGGTCTGGAGCAGCCTGCCGGCCGCGCGCGGATTCAGGTCCGCCCCTAAAAGATGAACTTCAGTCCGAACTGTATCTGACGAGGCGAAGTCCTGGTATTAATAATCTGCCCGGCATTGGGGTCTCTCGCGCTCGCCGACGTGAAGGGGCTGGTGTCGGGAGCCGCCAGATTAACCCGGTTGATCAGATTGAACATCTCCGCGCGAAACTGAATCCGGCTCTCTTCGGACAATTCAAAGTTCTTGAAGAGCGAGAGGTCCGCCATGACCAGGCCCGGGGAGATCAATGTGCTGCGGCCCAGGTTGCCGAAGTACCCCGGCGTAGACGGCTCAAACTGGCACGGATCATAGTACAGGACTCCGATGGAGCTGTGAGGCCCGCCCAGTTTCTGTCCGGCGGCCACGCCCGTGCAGCCGGCGGTGGTTCCCGTCGTTGGATTCTGGTCCCCTCCGGGGATCAGGTTCGCTGTCAGGAGGGCCGTTTCGCCCAGCCTGGTTTGTTGCACGGAAGAGGAATCCGTGATGGTCAGAGGATATCCAGTGGTTAGCGTGACAATGCCGTTCATCTGCCATCCCTTCGCCAGCACCCCGCCCATACCCGTCAGATTTCTGCCAAACGGTATCTCATAGGAGAAGTTGGTTACAAAGGAATGTTTGATGTCCTGGCTGGATGGCGCTTTGAGCAGATGCGTATCGAAAAAGTAGATGGTTCGCTGCGGGGTGGCCAGTTCGCCCCCGGTAACGTCCGCACCCTGGTCAATGGTCTTGGCGAAGTTGTAAGAGACCTGGAACTGGAGACCATTTGTCAGCCGCTGTTGAGCGCTCAGGGCCAGCCCATGATGGTAACTATTCCCATTGGACGCCTGCCAGCGTATCTGGCCGAAGGCCGGATTGATCCTGCCCTGCGATACAGCCGGGAAAAACTTGGCGCCCGTGGGCTGGTTGGGGAAGCCCTCCCAGCGGTTCAGGTTGGGCTGGTACTGGTTCCACAGATGCACCGCGCGGGAACCCGTATAGCCGGCGGTCAACAGCCAGTTGGACATCAACTCCTGCTGGAGGTTCAGACTCCAGCGGTAGATGTAGGTCGTGTCGATGTCCCACTGTGCTGCCCGCAGGTTAGGCGTCACTCTCGCAAGAGCAATCTGGCTGTAGGCATTCGGAAAAAGGATGGGTGGGGTGCCCGCGACATCGGCGTCGAGCCGCCCCACCGTGCGGAAAGGAGGCATCTCGCCCAGGTTCGTTCTTGTTTCATACAGCATCGGGTGATCGTAAAAGATGCCCGCCCCCAGCCGGACGGAGGTCTTGCGCGCGCCCGGAGCAAAGGCGATTCCGATCCGCGGGCTGAAGCTCTTCAGGGTCGGGTTGCTCTTGAAGAAGGGGCCCGGCACCTGCTTCGTGTCGTAGAAGCTCTTCATGACCACCAGGCTGTCGTTCTCTTCCTTCGGAATGGTCACGAATTCATAGCGAATTCCGAGGTTCAGCGTCAGAGCTCCCGTCATCCGGTAGTCATCCTGGAGGTAGGCGCCAAAGGACAACTGGTTCATCCGATATCCCGGAAAATCAGTGCCGGCGGGCAGCAGGCCGTCAAAGCGCCGCACGGTAGCCGTCACGAAGCGACGCAGGTCGCGGAACTCGTAGTTGCCATGGCAGCCGGGAGGGCAGCTCATGTCCTCGTCGCGGATAAAGCTGAGTTCCGCGCCCATTTTCCAGGAATGATTGCCCCGGCTGAGGGACAGGGCGTCCTTGAACGCCAGCGTTCTTTGACGCGTTTCCGCCGCGCTGTTGGAGAATCCAAGACCTGTGATATCGCCGACGCTCAGTTGCCCCAGCAACTTAACGCCCGGCCGGAAGGCGATCGAGCTGAAGTCCCGGTCGTTGTTGAGTGGAATTTCGCCGACAATTTTGGTCTTGTTATAGCCAAAGCTGAATTCGTTGACCAGGGTATTGGTCAGGATGCTGGTATGCTTCACTGAAAGGATGTACTTGCGCGACAGCGTGCCCCGGCTCGTCAGATCGCCGAGCATATCAATGCCATCCCGGTTGGCGTCGTCGAAATTGAAGGTGCCGGAGAGGAATCCGGCCTTCGTGCCGGCGAACTGGTGATCGATCTTGGCCGCTACGTAGTCATCGTTCACAGGAACACGTTGCGTTCCAAAGATCTCCACTCGGCCGTCTCCGAAGTCCGTCCCAACCGTATTGCCCTCTCCCGGTACCGGGTAGAGGGCAAGATAGGGTTTTACCGACTCGGCGACCGTGAAATTCCCCACCGAACCCAGGTTGCCCGACCGAGCGGCCATCGTAGGAACAATCGCCCGGTCGCTCTCGGACTGCCGCTCCCGCAAGCCCTCGTAGCTGCCAAAGAAGAAGGTTCGGTCTCTGACAATCGGTCCGCCAGCAGAGCCGCCAAACTGGTTGCGCTTGAATTCGTTCTTTGGGGCCTTGCGTCCGGCCGGCTGCGGGACAATCTTGTTGTCCCACTTGGCGGCATCCAGGTTGTCATTGCGGATGAACTCGAAGGCTGACCAATGGAAGGTGTTGGAACCGGATTTCGTTACCGCGCTGACAATCGCTCCCGGCAGGCTTTGGTACTCCGCCGAGTAGTTGTTCAGGATGATCTGAAACTCCTTCACAGTTTCCGCTCCGATGTAGGACTGGGCTGCACCGGCCGCATTACCGGAGGGGTCTGAGTTGGACATCCCGTCCAGCAGATAGGTATTCTGGTTGCCGCGCGCGCCGCCGACCGAGAAGGTCTGCCCCATGCCGCTGCGATAGCCGATATTGTCCAATTCCCGTGGGACCTGCAGCACCCCAGGCTGGAGAAACACCAATTGCGTCAAGTCGCGGTTGTTCAAAGGCAGGTCCGCCACCTTCCTCTCGTCCACTAGGCTGGCCACCGTCGCGGTTGCGGTTTCCACCAGGGGCACCTCACCGGTAACCGTGACTGCCTGGGTTACTTCGCCAACCTGCATGGTCAAATCCACAACCACCGTTCGGCCCACCGTCAGTTCGATGCCGGTGCGGATGATCCTCTGGAATCCCGCCAATTCCGAGCTGACTTCATAGCTGCCCACGGGGAGGTTGGGAAGGTCGTAACGGCCGGTGGCTCCAGATATGGTGCTGCGGGAAAAGCCAGTTCCGAGATTCTTGGCAGTGACGGTCGCGCCAGGAACGATCGCGCCGCTGGGATCGGTCACCACTCCCGAAATCGTGCCGGTTGTAAGCTGAGCATGGATGCTTCGAATGCTTAGCACCAAGAGAAGCAGCACAAACGCAACCAAGCGATACTTCATTTCCCCCCTCCGTTTTGCAGGCCTCCGCAGGTAATCAGCGGACTTTCCTGAATTTCTACCCACGCCGATCTAATTGGCTATCTGACTGACCACACAGCAGATCTGGCCGAACTAATTCATGGTGTCACCACCCCTGGAGTTCGGTGCTATACTGCCAACACCACTCTGGCGTAGCGAAGAAGGAGCGTCTTTCGGAATTGTTATCAAAGTTCTGATTTATTGATGATGGAGTTCTGATCGGCATGGCAACTCCGGCCTCTAACGCTCCCCAAGTCCTTCTGTTCGGACCGTTTCGTCTGGACGTCAACCAGCGGTTGCTCTTCCGCGGGGCCGAGGAGGTTCCCTTGACTCCGAAGGTCTTCGACACCCTCCTGGTATTGGTGGAGCATCATGGCCGGGTGCTGGACAAGGACTACCTGATGCGAACTCTCTGGCCTAACTCCTTTGTCGAGGAGGGTAGTCTGGCCAGGAATATCTCTCTGCTTCGCAAGACGCTGGGGGAAAGCCCCGACGACCAGAAGTATATCCAGACCATCCCCCGGCGAGGATATCGCTTCCTGGCGCCGGTAGAGGCTGCCTGGACGGAAGAGCTTGGTTCGGGTTCTTCGGAGGGGGATGCGGTTTTTCATCCCTCAGGTCGTGTCCTTCAGGAAAGGGCTCCAGACGTTGCCGCCTTATCCCCCGCTTCCGACCCGGAGGTCAGGGTTTTCCCGCAGGCTGCCGCCCCGGTAGTTCCTTGGCGGCTCTTCCGATACGCTGCCCTGGCTGGCCTTGCGGGGCTGGCTCTTGGCGGATTCTGGGGGGCGAGATTTGTGGGGAAACGGCCGGCCCAGGTTATGCACGCCGCCATCGTGCTGCCGGCCGATGAGCAACTGGGCGCCACTCTGGATGTGCCGATTGTCCTGTCTCCCGACGGCAGGCATCTGATCTATGCGGCTCGAAAGGGCAGCGAGTTGCCGCGCCTGTACGTACGCTCGTTGGATCGTTTGGAAAGCAGGCCCCTGGTGGGTACGGAACGGGCGAATCATCCGTTTATTTCCCCCGATGGTGAATGGGTTGGATTCTTTTCTGGCGGCAGCCTGAAGAAAATACCTTTTGGCGGCGGGGCTGTGATGACCATCACCCCTACGGGAGGCGATCTGCGCGGTGCGGCCTGGACGGAAGACAACACCATCATCTTCGGCACCAACAGCTCTGCGGGGCTGTTCGAGGTCTCGGCGGATGGCGGAGTCCCCGAGCCGCTCACGACCGTTGCCTATGATGAGGGGGAAACCAACCATCGCTGGCCGGAAGTCCTCCCGGGACGACAGGGGGTTCTCTTCGTCGTCAGCACCAGCAGAGAGTTCGACAACGCCCGCATTGCCTTCCAGCGCTTTGGGGATGCCCGGCATACGGTGCTCTTGCACGGCGGAACGTTTCCCCAGTATCTCCCCACCGGGCATCTGGTCTTTTCGCGCGCCGGAAGTCTGCTGGCGGTGCCCTTCGATCCGAAGCGCCCGGAGATTCAGTCTCTACCGGTACCGGTTCTGGAGGGTATGCTGCGGCCCACCAGCCCGATTGGAGCGGCAGATTTCACTATATCAAGCACCGGCACCCTCGCTTATGTTCCCCGGCAGTTGCAACGCACTGCTTCCAGCCTGGTTTGGGTTAACCGGGAGGGAGTCGCCAGCGAACTGACGGTGGCCGGTCGGAGGAATATCGGCGACTTTTCAACGCCGCGACTGTCTCCCGATGGTCAACTTGTGGCTGTTCAAAGCAATGGAGAGAATCGGGATATCTGGATCTACAGCCTCTCTCGCGAGACGATGGTACGACTGACCACGGATGGGATTAACTCGCTGCCTCTCTGGACCCCGGACGGAAGCAGAGTCGTGTATCAATCCACCAAGGCAGCCGGCTCGAACCTCTACTGGCAGCCGGTGCACGGACGGGGTCCGGAGGAACGGCTGACGCCAGGCAGCCCGGGAACCCAATATCCGGGGTCGTTCACATCGGATGGGCGGCTCTTTCTTTACTCGGAGATTCACCCGCAAACCAAGCGCGACCTCCTCCTGCTACCCCTGGATGGGGAGCGCAAACCGGCCATTTTCCTTCAGACCCCTTACGATGAAACCACGCCGCGAGTGTCGCCCGATGGGCGTTACGTCGCCTATGTCTCGGATGAGTCCGGACACAATGAGGTCTATGTCCAGCCGCTGCGCGGTTCCGCGGCCAAGCTGCGCATCTCCGCGAACGGTGGTTCGGAAGTCGTCTGGGGACATCATGGGGAGATCTTTTACCGTGCTGATAATTCCATGATGGCTGTGCCCGTCAGAACCTATCCCACCTTAGAGATTGGAAGGCCTCGGAGACTGTTCGAAGATATCTATTTGGCAGGCTCTGGACGGTCAGCCAATTACGATGTGACTCCCGACGGAAACCGTTTCCTCATGTTGAAACCGGTGGAGCTGCCAACCTCCGCTTCTGCTCCCATCCACGTCGTGCTGCACTGGTCCGAAGACCTGAAGGCGCGATTCCTTGCCCAGTAGAGCGCCGCGGCTTTCTTGCGAATCACATCCCCTGCTTGTGGTTGCGGAACGGGAAGCAACACTGCGGGAGCGCCTACGCCTGCGGTGCTCCGCTTGTCTCCCTGCGGGCATTCGTGCCGGTTGCCGGGAGGGGCGATTCCTTGGGAAGAGTCCCGGAAGCGATCTGGGAAAGGGGCTTGCCACGAACTGAATGTTGAGTGCCTCCCGGGGTGCACGGTAGGATAGTTCCAGCGCGGGAGGCAGTTGGTGAGCAGCGGGAGACGGCGGACAGCTCTGGCGGTCGCGGTTCTGGCAGCTCTTCTGCTGGTCGTCTGGCTGCTGCTGCGGCCAACGCACGATGCCAGGGACCTGCTGGCCCTGCTTCCGCCCGAGGCGGATGCGTACTTGGTGATCGACCTCGAGCGGTTACAGTCCAATCCCGCCCTCCGAAAACTGCTGGCCGACCCCCCGGCCGCTGCGCGCGCGCCGGAGTATGACGCCTTTCTTCGCCAGAGCGGATTCCATTACCAGGAGGACCTCCGCTTGCTGGCCGCCGCCAAGCTGGGCGCCGATTGGGTCGGCGCCGCCGTGGTGGAGCTGGACCGGGAGCGGTGGAGCCGCTATGCCGCCTCGCAAGGGGCTACGCAATCCTCCCTGGGAGCGCACACCGCCTATCGCTTCGGCAGCGAGCGCCCCATCCGTTTTGTCCTGCTGGAGGACAACTTGGTGGCGTTTGCCATAGGCCGTGCGGAGCATGGTTTCGAGGAAACGATTGCGAGATACTCCGAAGCGGCGCTCTCCTCGGCAAAAACGGATCTGGAACAGCGCGGGCTGTGGAATCGCGGCTTGGAGGGCGCCGGCGTGTGGTTCGCGGGCAGAACCGAGCGGCTGCTGGCCGCCAACGGTTCCGGCCCGGGGGTGGCTTCCTTTCTCTTGGGCCGGGACTGGTGGGCCGGGAGCCGGCTGGTCCTCGGCCGTGTCGTCAGCAGCCCGCTGCGCCTGGACATTCAGATTGAGAATCAGTGCGAATCGGCGGTGGCGGCCGAGCGCATGGCCGGCGCCTTCAAGACGCTGCTGGCGCTGTTGCGGTCCGCGCCGGGCCGGAACGCGGGGGGAGCCAAGTACGCTCCGCTGCTGGAAACGGTTGAGATCCGCCAGCAGGGCGACTCGGTTCTGTTTGACTGGCAATGGGACTCCCGGATGCTGGCGTTGCTGGCGGAAGACGGCCCCTAGCGAGCCCAACCCGTTTCCCGGCCCGTCCGAGGGTCTGAAGGAAGCGACTTGAAGCGATCGGAGCGAGAACTGATCGAACACTTGCGGCAGCGGGCCGCCCGCCTGGCGCGGGGAAGCCGCCGGAAGTTCCTGCTGCGCCAGGGCATCGGCGATGACTGCGCGATCCTTTCGGGCGGGGGACGGGAGGAATTGCTGGTGACCACCGATCTGCTGCTGGAGGCAATACACTTCCGGCGCGAATGGCAGCCGCCCGACTCCATCGGCCACAAAGTGCTCCTGCGCGGCTTGAGCGACATCGCCGCCATGGGCGGCACTCCCCGCTGCTGCTTCCTCTCGCTGGCACTGCCACCCGACATCTCCGGCCGCTGGATGGGTCAGTTCTTCAGCGGCTTGTTTCATCTGGCGGAAGCCAGCGGTGTGATCCTGGCCGGGGGCGATACCGCCCGCTCGCCAGCCGGCCTGCTCGCCGACATCGTGGTGATCGGAACCGCGCCGCGCGGCAAGGCCGTGCTGCGTTCCGGCGCCCGGCTCGGTGATGAGATTTGGGTGTCCGGGGAGTTGGGAGGGGCGGCAGAGGCGTTGCGCCGCTTGCGGCAGGGCGGGAGAGCGGGCCAGCAAATGCAGCGCCTGCGCCCCCTTTTCTATCCGCAGCCCCGCTTGAAGCTGGGCCGTTTGCTGGCCGCGCGGGGACTGGCTTCGGCCATGATGGACCTGAGCGACGGCCTCTCGATCGACCTGGCCCGGCTGTGCAAAGCCAGCGGCGTGGGAGCTACGATCGACGCCGAGGCAGTGCCGCGTTTTCCGGAGGCGTCCCTGGAGCAGGCGCTTCACGGCGGCGAAGATTTTGAGCTGCTGTTTACGGTGCCGCCCCGCCGCGCGCGCCGGCTGCCCCAGCGGGCCGGGGGAGTGCCGCTCACTCGCATTGGCCAGATCACGCGCGGCCCCCAGCTCTGGCTGGTTCGCAAAGGCCGGGCGGAACCGCTGCCGGTGCGGGGCTTCGAGCATTTCTGAAACGTTCCTTGCGGCCTGCTCTCGGAGAACCAACATGAATCTTGCATTTCGCCGCGCCACGCTGAATGACGCGGAGATCATCGCGCGCTACGCTGCCGACATGGCGCTGGAGACGGAGCGCCTGGCGCTCGACCGCGAGCGCGTGCGCCGCGGGGTGGAGGCGGTCTTGGGCGACCCCGCCAAGGGGTTTTATCTGCTGGCGGTGGCCGATGGCGTGGTGGCCGGACAGACGATGATTACCTTTGAGTGGAGCGACTGGTCCAACGGCATGCGCTGGTGGCTGCAAAGCGTCTACGTTCATCCGCACTACCGCCGCCGGGGGGTCTACCGGGCACTGTTTCAGCATCTGCGGGAACTGGCCCAGGCAGAAAGCGCTGTCTGCTGCCTGCGGCTGTATGTGCATCGCGAGAACCGCGACGCCCAGGCGGTCTACCGCAAGCTGGGCTTTTCCGACGCGCAGTATCTGGTCTACGAGTTGGACCTCAAAACGGCTTAGGTCTTTCGCGGGTGGCGTTTGCCTCGCTTCCAATCCTCCGCCAGCACCGTCAGGCAGCATTCCACGGCGCGGACCATTCGAGCTGCCGATGGCCTGTTTCCGGACGGGCGGCGGCCGGTTCCGGGAAGGTGCAGGAATCCGCAAGGAATCCCCCGCCGCGCGGTTTCATGCCGGGCGAGGTAGAAGGCGTGGTTGCACAGAAACGCGCCGGCGTGATTTGAGATCACCGCCTTGATGCGCCTGCGCCGCAGTTGCTTCAGCAGGCGGTCCAGCGGCAACGTGGACCAGTAAACATCCGGACCGCCCCGCACGATGGGCCGCGCCCGGCGAACCACCCCGGCGTTGTCCGGAGTGGCTTCGTCATCCAGGTTCAAGGCCACACGCTCCAGGCTGAAGGCGTCGCGCCGCGGGGCCACCCCCAGGCACACAACGGCGTCGGGGCGGTTGCCGCGGATGAGCCGCCGCAGCTTCCGTGAACCGGCCCGGTATTCCGTTGGCAGCACGGCGGCGACCAGCTCCACGCCGGCGAACGAGCCGCCGCGCGCGGCAAGGATGCGCACCACTTGCTCCGAGGGATTTCTCCGCACTCCCCGGAACGAGTTGAATCCCGTCAGCAGGATTTTCACAAGGGCTTCTCCATCAGATAGGCATCGGTGCCATTGCGGTAATAGCGCCGCAGCAGGCGCTGGACCCCATAGCCCCGCGCACGGTAGAAGGCCATCGCCGCCTCGTTGTCGGCGGCCACCTCCAGCGTCGCGCGGCGGGCGCCGTGCTGCCGCATCCGCAGTTCCGCCAGCTCCATCAGCCGGCTGCCAACGCCCCGCCGCCGGATGTCGGGGTGAAGATCAATCGTGATGATGTGGCCGGTGCCCCGGCGGGCGTGCGCTAGGACAAATCCGACGACGCGCTCCTTGTGTTCCGCGACGATGCAGAACGTGCGCGGCTGGAGCAGCGCGGCGGCGATCTCTTGCGGGTCGTACGCGATGCCCGGCGGAAAGCAGAGGCGGTCCAGCTCGCAGAGGCGGGGAAAGTCGCGGGGCTGGTAATCGCGGAATCGCAGCTCCTCCGGAGCCTCAGCCAAGCGCTTCACGAATTGTTTCCCGCAGGATGATGTCGGTGTAGAGGGCTCCGTTGATGCGATACGCCGTGGCTGCCGGCGCCATCCAGGACGCCGGGACCAGCTCGAAGTGGCGGTGCAGATGGTAGTCCTCGTCCCAGGCTGAAAGCGTCTCCTCGACCTCCTGCTGCGGCCGGCCGAAGCCGCTGAGCGGCATCGCCACTCCAAACTCGCCGGCCACCTCCAGGTACCGCTCGATCGCTTCTTGCAGCGTCATGGCGACATTGTACAGCGACCATCGCCTCGCCGTCAGGCGCGCGGGTGGGCTTTGTCATACACCTCCATCAGGTGGCGGATGGAAACGCGGGTGTACTTCTGCGTGGTCGAAAGGCTGGCGTGGCCCAGCAGTTCCTGGATGGCGCGCAGGTCGGCTCCTTCGCCGAGCAGGTGCGTGGCGAAGGCGTGGCGGAAGGAATGCGGATGAAGCGTGGAGTCGCCCCGCAACCGGATGCCGTACTGCTTGACGATGCGGCCCGCCGAGCGGGCCGTCAACCGGGTGCCGGAGGCGTTGAGGAAAACCGCTTCCGATTCCGGCCGCTTTCCGGCCCGCAGCGCGGAACGCAGCGGCAGCCATGCCTCCAGCGCCTCCCGCGCCCGGTCGCCAAAGGGCACTTCGCGCTCCTTGCGGCCCTTGCCGCGCGCCAGCAGCACTTGCTCCGGCAGACGCAGGTCGGACAGGTTTAGTCCCACCACTTCACTCGCCCGCAGCCCGGAGCCGTACAGCAGTTCCAGCAGCAGCCGATCGCGCGCCGCCAGCGCCGCTTGGCGCGGGGAGTCGGCCGGCGGCCGCGACGCAACGGTATCCAGCAGGCGGTTCATCTCCTCCGGCGACATCACCTGCGGGAGCCGCTGGGGCTGGCGAGGAGTGGAGACCAGCTTCGCCGGGTTGCCCGTGGCCAGCCCCTCCCGGCAGGCGAAGCGATAAAACGATCGCAGCGCCGCCAGCTTGCGGGCCACGGTGGCGGGTTTGCGCCGTTCCTGGTAGAGCGTCCCCAGATAATCGCGGATCTTGCGGTAACTGGCGGCCGTGGCCAGATCGGCCGGCGCGCTGGCCGGGCCGGCGCGCCGCGGCTGCCGGCGGCAATCGAAAAACGTCTCCAGATCGCTGCGGTAGTTGCGAAGCGTGTGGGGGGAATAGTTGCGCTGCGCGCGGAGGTACTCTAGGAACCGGTCAATGGCGGATTGGATTTCGGCCCTCAACGCAAAGGCTCCCTCGTCAGTAAGGTAACCCGGCAGAACCCGTTTGGCACCACTCCGTCTCAGAGCGTCCCATTCCCGGCACCGTCCCCGGGGTTCCGTTTCGAAAAAAACGCGGCAAGGTTCTTCCCCAGCCTGGTCAAGCAGTTCCGCGCTAATACCGTCTGCGGGGTGGCATCTCCGGGCTGTAGTATTTTGCCTTTTGCGCAATTCGGCGCACAATATCCCTGCTATGACCCGACAGGAAATGGAACGCCGGATTGAGGAACTGAAGCCGTGGTTTTATCCCTTCGATTTTGGCGACGGCCTGAAGGCTCCGACAAAGATCCCGCCCGAGGTGGAGGGAATTTTTGAAACGCGCCTGGAAATGGCGGCGCGGGTGGCGGAGGCGCACTTCGGGCCGCGGCTGCCCCGGATTGCGTGTCTGGACATCGGCTGCCACGAGGGGTTCTACAGCTTTGCCATGGCGCGGAAAGGCGTTGGGCGCGTGGTCGGCGTGGATGTGCGCGAGAGCAACCTGCGCCGGGCGCGGTTTGTGGCCGAGGCCATGGGGTATGATCAGGTGTCTTTCCGCCAGCGGGACCTGGAGCGACTGCTGGTTTCTGAGATGGGACAGTTCGAGCTCACGCTGTTCCTCGGCGTTCTCTATCATCTGGAAAACCCGATGCTTTGTCTGCGCAACGTGGCCGCCTTGACGAAGGAACTTTGCATCATTGAGACGCAGGTAATCGACGAGGTGGAGGGCGAAACGGAGTGGGGCGCGCGCGCCTGGAAGCGTCCCTACCAGGGGGCGCTGGCGGTGATCGACGAATCGGGCGAATACCACTCGTGGAGCGGGGATGAGACCGGCAGCACGCCGATCGGGCTGTGTCCCTCGCCCAAAGCCTTGCTGTTTTTGCTGCGGCAGGCGGGCTTCCGCCGGGTGGAAGTGGTGCCGCCCCCGCCCGGAGCCTACGAACAACTGGCGCGCGGCAAACGG
>DATMAF010000004.1:0-15739 GCA_035560315.1 Terriglobia bacterium
CGGATCGCCTCGTCGACCGCCAGACGGCACGCACCTACGAAGCGGCGCAGCAAGAGTGCCCGGCGCCCTGGAACGACGCCGGCGGTCAACGCGCCGCGCTCGAGTCAGCCTCCCTTCGGTTCACGTCGATCGGCGGCGCGCCGTTGACGGACGGATACCATTTCGGCCAGACGATCGTCGATGACTTCGGCAGACCGTACGGCGAGGGCGCCAACTGGATTGCGGGCATTTCGGGGCGGGGGGTGCTTGGTCCGTTGGGAGTTTACCTCCGCGGGGAATACCAGCGCGCCGCATCCCGACCGCCCCTTTCAGAAGAAGCGCGGCAGTGGATCGCAAGAGCGGACGGGGTTCCGGTTCCGGCAGCGGAGCCGGAGAAAGCGACGGAGCGGTTTCGGCTCCTGGAGGCATACGCCTCCTTCAATTTCCACAACTGGATGGTCTCGTTCGGAAAGCAGAACTTGTGGTGGGGGCCCGGCCGGGGAGGTTCTTTGTTGTTCAGCAGCAATGCGGAACCCATTCCCATGTTTCGCATCAACCGGGTGCTCCCATTCAAGTTTCCGCTTTTTCTGAAATGGCTGGGTCCCGTGCGGGCCGAGTTTTTCTTCGGGCAGCTTGCGGGGCATCAGCACATTCGCACACAGCTCGGCCGTCCCGTGGATCCCCAGCCCTTCCTGCATGGCCAGAAGATCAACTTCAAGCCCACCCCAAACCTGGAGATCGGGTTTTCTCGGACCGCGATATACGGGGGGCCGGGCTTGCCACTCACGCCGGAGGGGATCTGGAGAACTCTGTTCTCCTACGGCAATTCCTTTGGCCCAGCGGATCCCGGAGATCGCCGTTCTGGCTTTGACGTGGCCTACCGGGTTCCTGGACTGCGGCAATGGCTCCTTGTGTACCTCGACGCATTTGCCGAGGACGAGCCATCGGCAATCGCTCACCCGCACCGCGCCGCGATGCACCCAGGAATCTACCTACCGCAACTTCCGGGATTGCCCAATTGGGATTTCCGCGCGGAGGGCGCTTTTACGGACCTCCCGGACGGCCTTGCGTTCCCTGGCTTTTACTACGCGAACGTCCGGTATCTGGATGGTTATACGAACCGGGGAAACCTGCTGGGGCACTGGGTGGGCCGGCAAGGTCACGGGATGCAGTTTTCCAGCACCTATTGGAGAGGACCGCGCGACAAGGTCCAGTTCGGCTACCGACGGGCGATGGTGAGCGGTGATTTCCTTCCCGGCGGTGGCCGGATTGACGATTACACCGTCCGAATGGACTGGCTGGTTCGCCCCAACCTCGGCTTCAGCGCCTCCGTTCAGTACGAACGGTGGAATATTCCCGTTCTTTCCGCCGGCAAGGAATCCAACGTGCTGACTTCGGTTCAACTCACGCTCTGGCCGGATTGAATCGGCGAATCGGGAGCAATGCTGGCCAGCGAAGGATTTCGCTCCATGCAACGATTGCCTGTCGCAGGAAAGCAACGGCACATTTTGAGGGCTCATGCGAGAAGAAGAAAAGCACGTCGGTGAACTCAAGATCGGCGTCCTAGGACTGGGCCATGTGGGATTGCCAACAGCCCTGGGGCTGGCAGAACTGGGCTGGAAGGTTCAAGGAGCAGACGACGACGCGAAGCGCGTGCGGCACATTGCGGAGGGAAAGACTCCGTTTTACGAGCCGGGGATGGCGGATCTGCTGGCCAAGCACTTGAACGGCGGCCGGTTCCAGCCGAGCGCGGATGTCGATGCGGTGATCCGCAACGCCACCGTGCTCTTCATCTGCGTGGGGACGCCGCAGCATCCGGACGGAACGGCGGACCTGTCGCAGGTCGAAGCCGTGGCGCGGACCATCGCGCGCAACCTCAATGGCTACAAACTGATCGTAGAAAAGAGCACCGTTCCTGTCGTCACGGCGCAATGGGTGGAACGCACCATCCGGCGATACGCGCGCCGGAAAGCGGAGGCGATCCAGGAAGCGGAATCCATTGGAGGAACCTCCGGCCGCGACCAGGACAGGGCCTGGCTCCGGTTCGAGGTTGCTTCCAACCCAGAATTCCTTCAGGAAGGGAAGGCGCTGCACGATTTTTTCTTTCCGGATCGGATTGTCTGCGGCGTCGGCTCCGAACGCGCCCGGGACATCTTGCAGGCAATTTACCGCCCGCTCCATCGCCCCGTCTTCTTTACCGATCGGAACACGGCGGAACTGATCAAGCACGCAGCGAACGCCTTTCTGGCGACAAAAATCTCCTTCATCAACATGGTCGGCGACCTTTGCGAGGCAGTCGGCGCGGACATTACGCAAGTGGCGCGCGGCATGGGAATGGACGCGCGGATCGGACCGCAGTTCCTGAACGCCGGGATCGGCTTTGGGGGCTATTGCCTGCCGAAGGACGTGCGGGCGTTTCTTCGCCTGGCTCGCGACCATGGCCAGGAGTTTTCCCTCCTCGAAGAGGTGGAAAACATCAACCGGCGGCGCATCGATCGGTTCCTTCAGAAGGTCCAGAAAGCGCTGTGGGTGGTGGCGGGGAAGCGAATTGGCATTTTGGGTCTGGCTTTCAAGCCGGGTACGGACGACATCCGTGAAGCCCCCAGTATTGAGGTCATCCGACGGCTGAAGCAAGCAGGAGCCTGCCTCCGGCTCCACGATCCACAGGCCATGCCGCCGATGAGGCAACTGTTCCCCCCAGAAGAACGAGTGATCTACTGCGCCACGCCGTACGAGGCTGCGGAGGCGGCCGAGGCGCTCCTGATTCTCACCGAGTGGGAGGAGTTCCGCGACTTGGATTGGGAACACATCCGGGGATTGATGGAGTTGCCGGTCGTGGTGGATGGGCGGAACCTGCTTTCGCCCCGCGACATGGAGGAAGCCGGATTCGAGTACTGGTCGGTTGGGCGCGCGGAACCCGGGAGCCGCTTCGAAGCGCGACGGCCGGGCTCCGGTGAGAAAGCGGCGGCAGCCCCGCTCGCCCGCCTGGTTCCCGCCCGCCCAACGTCCGTTCCGCGCAGCGTGGTCACCGGCGGGGCGGGATTCGTGGGTTCTCACGTGTGCGAACGGCTGCTGGCCGAAGGGCATGAAGTCGTTTGCCTCGACAATCTCCTGACCGGCAAGCGGGAGAACATCGAGCATCTGCTGGAAAGCAGCCGGTTCGCGTTCCTGCCGGTTGACGTAACGGATGGGGTGGAGATGCAGACCGCGGTGCGCAATTTCCTCGCCGGCCGCAACGGAACCGGAACACGCCCGGCAGGCATTGACTACGTCCTGCATCTTGCCTCTCCCGCCAGTCCCCGCGATTACTTGCAGTATCCGCTTCAGACGCTGCAAGCCGGCTCGGAGGGAACGCGCCATGCCCTGGAGCTGGCTCGGGCCTTCGGAAGCGTATTCCTGCTGGCGTCTTCGTCGGAAGTGTACGGGGATCCGGAGGTGAGTCCGCAGCCGGAGGATTACTGGGGCTGCGTGAATCCCCATGGTCCCCGCAGCGTCTACGACGAAGCGAAGCGGTTTGCCGAGGCGCTGGCCATGGCGTACGCGCGCGTTCACGGCGTCCGCGTCCGAGTCGCTCGCATCTTCAACACCTACGGCGAGCGGATGCGCCGGGAAGACGGGCGGGTCGTGCCGAATTTCATCGCCCAGGCCTTACAAAACCGTCCGCTCACGGTGTATGGCGACGGAAGCCAGACCCGAAGCCTGTGCCATGTGAGCGATCTGGTGGAAGGATTGTATCGACTGCTTCTCTCGAACGAAACAAATCCGGTAAACCTCGGCAATCCGGAAGAAATCTCCGTGCTGCATCTGGCGCGGGAAATTGTCGAGCTGGCCGAAAGCAAGAGCCCGATTGTCTTCCGCCCGCTTCCCACCGACGACCCGAGGCGACGATGCCCCGACATCCGGAAGGCGAAGCAAGTGCTGGGATGGGCGCCCAAAATTTCCCGGCGGGAAGGCCTGCGCGCATTGATTTCGTACTTTCAGGCACAGCAAGAGAGGGAGTGCGTGGCTGCAAACGCTGAGTCGGACCGATGAGCGGCACCGTGGACCAAACAGGAGATCGAGCGGCAGAAACAAAGCCAACAGAGCCCCCGGAGCAGGCGGCGGCTGCGGCAGGACGCCTCCCGGAAGGACGCCCCCTGCCGGAACCGATGCAAGAGGAGGAAGCCAGAGCGGCCCGGTTGGCTGCCGCGCCTGAGGACAACGGCTTTTTTGAGAGCCGCGGCGGGATGCTTGCGGCCGAGGATGATGCTTCCCGCCAGCGCATGATTGCCCGACTGGATCTGCTCTGGAAGCAGCGCCGCTGGCTTTGGCGCGGCGGGGCAGCAGGTTTCGTGCTGGCCCTCGCGTTGGCCTTTCTGCTTCCCAATCGGTATGAAGCTTCGGCTCTGTTAATGCCGCCGGATCACGAAGGAGGGTCGGCGCTGACTCTTCTGGCCGCCATGTCCGGATCGAGCAGCCTGGGATCGCTGGCAGGAAATTTGCTGGGAGTGAACAGCACGGGCGCGCTGTTCGTCGGCATTCTGCAAAGCCGCACGATCAAGGATCGCCTGATCGAGCAGTTCGGCCTGCGGGAGGTCTATGGCGTCCGCCGGATGGAGGATGCGCGCAGGATTCTGGCCCGGCGAACCGAAGTGTCGGAAGACCGCAAAAGCGGGATCCTGACCATCGCGGTTGCCGACGGCAACGCGCAAAGAGCCGCGGATTTGGCGGCGGGCTACATCCGGGAACTGGATCGCTTGGTGGTCGAACTGACCACCTCGGCTGCGCACCGCGAGCGCGTGTTTCTCGAGGAACGGCTCGGAAAGGTCAAGGAAGAATTGGATTCCGCAGCCAAAGAATTCAGCGAATTCGCGAGCCGCAATACGGCCTTGAACATTCAAGAACAAGCCAAAGCCATGGTGGAGGCGGCGGCGACGTTGCAAGGGCAGTTGATTGCAGCGCAGACCGAACTGGAAGGACTGCGGCAAATCTACACCGACAGCAATGTCCGGGTCCGCGCCGGGCGGGCGCGCATCGCGGAACTGCGCGATCAACTGGAGCGGTTCGGCGGCGAGGACGGCGCGCAGGGGGCCCATGGGAAAACGAACGGATCGATCTACCCCACCATTCGCGAACTGCCCTTGCTGGGGGTGACCTATGCCGATCTGTATCGGCGAACAAAGATTCAAGAAACGGTGTTTGAACTGTTAACCCAGCAGTATGAGTTGGCGAAGGTACAGGAAGCCAAGGAGACGCCCAGCGTCAAGGTCCTGGACGCGCCGGCAGTCCCGGAAAAGAAATCGTTTCCGCCGCGGCTGCTGATTGTGGTTCTGGGCATGGTCAGCGGTCTGGTTGCCACGGCAACCGGGATTGTTGGCAAAGCCAAGTGGGAGCAATTGGTGCCGACGGATCCCGGCCGGCAATTGACGCTCGAAATCATGGGCACCCTCCGGCGCGCGGCCCAAGCGGCAGGCAACCTGCGGCTTCGCCGTAACAGCCGGAAAGGTTGGAAAGGCACGGAAGCGAAGCAGCAACACAACGGTTCGGACGAAAGGGATGTAAATCCAAGGCAACAGGAGGAAGAAACGTGAATTGGTTGCAAAAGCGCGTGCTGGTTACCGGAGGAGCCTCCTTCATCGGCTCCACGCTGGTCGATGCCCTGGTGGAACGGGGGGCGCACGTTCGGGTGGTGGACAACCTTTCGAGCGGCAAGCTGGAGAACCTTCAGCGGCATTTGGCCAGCGGATCGATTGAGTTTCTGGAAGCCGACTTGCTCGACCCCCAGGCGTCGCGCCGAGCGGCAAACGGAGTGGAGGTGGTCTTCCATCTCGCGGCCGATCACGGGGGGCGCGGCTATGTCGATCTGCACCAGTCGGCGTGCTCGACCAACCTGGTGCTGGACGGATTGCTATTCCGTGCCTGTCTGGAAGCGGGCGTGGAAAAAGTGGTGTTCGCCTCCTCTGGTTGCGTCTATCCCAACTACCTGCAAACGGATCCCCAGGAACTGCTCTATCTGACGGAGGATAAGGTTGGGCCGCCGTACGATGCCGACAACATGTATGGCTGGGCGAAGCTGATGGCGGAACTGAGTCTTCGCGCCTACTACCGCGAGCACGGATTGAAATCGGTTTCGTGCCGCTACTTCACCGTCTACGGGGAAAGGGGACACGAGAACCACGCCGTCATTGCCATGATCTCCCGCGCCTTCCTTGGGCAGAACCCGTTTGTGGTGTGGGGGACGGGAGAACAGATTCGCAACTGGACGTACGTGGGGGATATTGTGGAAGGCACCCTCCGCGCCGCCGAACGCATCGACGACGGAACCGCCGTGAATCTTGGAACCATGGAACGGATTCGCGTGCTCGACGCCGTTCAGGAGGTGTTGCGGTACACCGGCCACCAGGCCGACATCGAGCTGCACCCGGAAATGCCGACCGGCCCTTTGAACCGCGTCGCGGACAATTCGCTCGCCAAGCAGTTGCTTGGGTGGGAACCCAAGGTGAAATTTTTCGACGGATTGCACCGCACGATTGACTGGTACTTCTCGACAAAGAAACGAAGCGAGGTTGCGGCGATTCTCGATGACCTTTTGACCGAGCGCAGTCCCCGCGCGGGACTGCGGGAAGAAACGCGGATGGCAGCGCGGTGATCTCTGACGGACCAGCACGGATGACAACGCGCCTCGCGCGCAGCCAGGCGCAGTCGCTGGGCGTTCGTGTCGAGCCGCGGCCGCTGGCTGGCCCCGGGAGGGAACCGGAGCTGCCATCCCCGTCCCTGCCTTGGCCGCAACCGGCGAGAAACCAAGCAAGCCTGCCCGTTTCTCGGCCCGGCACAGCAAGAAACCGAACCCTTTGGTTTCAAACAGCCAGCGTTGCTGCGGACTTGTTGTGCGTTTGCGTTGCCGCGGTCTCGACCTTCGCGTTGCGCTTCGTCCCCGGCATGCCGATGGGATTTCTGCCAGCGGGCGCGGAGTCTCCTTGGCATGACCAGTTGGGCCAATACGCGGGGTTTCTCGTTCTGTACGGGGCGCTGGTGGTGCTGTGCTGCTACAGCCAAGGCCTTTACGGCAGCAGCCGGATCAACCCAGTGACGGGCGATGGTTGGGCGGTCCTCAAGGCGGTCGGCCTGGCCACGATGTTTTTGACGGCGTTCATCTATCTTTCGGGGATCAAGACGGTCTCGCGGCTGGTGGTGGTCAGCAGCGGCGTCTTTTCGGTTTTTTTGCTGGTCGCGTGGCGAACGGGACGGCGGCAATTGCGACAGCAGCGCGCCCGGCGCGGCCAGGGACTGTGTAACGTGCTGATCGTGGGCGCGGGAAAGGTTGGACAAAGCTTGGCGCGGCATTTACAGGAGAATGCCTGCCTGGGCTACTCCGTCAAAGGCTTTATCGACCGCCACCGCAACGGCGATCTTCCGGTGCTGGGAACCATCGACGAGTTGCCAGAGTTGGCGCAAAAGCATTTTGTGGATGAGGTCTTTGTCACGATTCCATCGGAGCGGGAAACCGTGAAACGAACGGTTGCCATGGCCATGCAAAACCGTCTGGCGCTCAAGGTCGTGCCCGAGATGTACGACGGCCTTGCATGGAACGCGCCGACGGAGTTCGTGGGCGACTTTCCGGTACGGGTTCTGTACCGGGAGCCGATTCCGATCCTCGGACTTTTTGTAAAGCGGACCCTGGACGTGGCGTTTTCTGCATTCGCACTGATGCTCCTGGCTCCCTTGTTCGCCCTGCTGGCCGCTCTGATCAAGCTGGATTCGACCGGCCCGGTTTTTTACTGTGCGCCGCGGGTCGGAAAAAAGGGCAAGCTCTTTACTTGTTACAAATTTCGCACCATGGTGGTGGGAGCCGACGCCTTGAAGGCGACCCTGCGCCAACACAACCAACGCACTGGCCCCTTTTTTAAGATCTCCAATGACCCGCGGATCACCCGCGTTGGCCGGTTCCTGCGGAAGTTTAGCCTGGATGAGCTGCCGCAGCTGTGGAACGTCCTGAAAGGGGAGATGAGCCTGGTCGGGCCGCGGCCTCATCCCCTGGATGATTACGAACAGTACAGCGTGAACCATCTCCGGCGGTTGGACGTCCTGCCCGGTCTTACCGGCCTCTGGCAGATTCGCGCCCGGCGGAATCCGTCGTTTAACACCAGCATGGCGCTCGACCTTGAATACATCGAATCCTGGTCGCTGTGGCTGGATCTGAAGATTCTGTTTTGCACCATTCCTGCTGTGGCGCGGGGGACGGGTGAGTAGGCGGAAGTTTGCCATCTTTGGAATGCCCACGCCAGGTACAGCGCGGCCCGTTCTCAGCTCGCAGCCCAGCGGAGCTCTGGCGGAACCGAGGACAGCGGCGCAGCTATGGAAGCTGGAGCGGGATTGGCTCCTGCGATGGTCGACAAAGGGAAGCTTGGCGGTCTTGGATCAGGGGCTGTTTGCCGGGGCTCACTTCGCGCTGAACGTCTTGCTGGCGCGATGGCTTTCGCCGGAAAGCTACGGCGCCTTTGCTTTGTCCTATTCGATCTTTCTTTTCGTCGCGGCCGTACACACGGCGCTCATTACCGAGCCGATGATGGTGTTTGGCTCTGGCAAATATCGGGAGAATGCGAGTAGTTATCTCGGTTCGTTGCTGGGCGGCCATGCAGCCCTGACCGTTGCGGGAGCGATGGTGCTGGCTGTCATTGCCGCAGCGTGCGCGGGTATCTACTCTCCGGAAGTGCGCCGCACGCTCTTTACCCTCAGCGTGTGCTTGTTCCCGCTCCTTTTGCTCTGGGTGACGCGCCGGGCTTTCTATTTCGACTTTCGGCCCGGTTGGGCGGTCGTCGGCGGGGTGATCTATTTTTTGTTGCTTGTAACGTTCGCTGGAGGACTATATCGAGCCGGGCTGCTGTCGTCCGCCACTGGTGTGCTTTCGATGGCGGGGGCCTCTCTGCTCGCCGTGGGATTACATCTCGGGCGCCTTCGACCGTCCTGGGCGGCTGGGGGGCGAGGCCTGTTGCTGGAGGTCTTCAGGGAACATTGGCGATACGGCCGCTGGGCTCTGGGATCGGCTTTCGTTAGCTGGTTTCCGATGAATATCTACTACCTGGCTCTTCCCCTGTGGCGAGGACTGGAGGAAGCAGGCAGCCTTCGTGCGCTGATGAATCTGGCGAATCCTCTCTTGCACAGCATCACCGCCATCTCTCTTCTGCTGTTCCCGGTGTTGGTGCGGCACCAGCAAAAGGGGAGGCGCGATTTGATGGCTCGCGCCGGCTGGAGGTTTTTTTGGCTGTTCGCTTTCGGGTCGGCGGCCTACCTGGGGCCTCTGTGGCTGTTCCAAAGAGAGGTGTTCGAGATTCTTTACGGCGGAAAGTACGCTGCGGATTCCGGCTGGCCGCTCCTGCTTGCGGGAGCATTGCCGGTGGGATGCGCGGGAACCGTGGTCCTGGGAAACATCCTGCGAGCGTGCGAGCGCCCCGATGGCGTCTTCTGGAGCTATCTGGTCGCCTCACCGCTTGCGGTCGGCATGGGTTTGGCGCTGTCGGCCCGCTTCGGCCTTTCCGGTGCCCTGGCGGGGATGTTGGCGGCGCACGCCCTGACCGCGCTGGCGATGATGGTCAATTTGCGCCGTCTCCCCAGCGGGGAAGGAGTGGCCCAGGCATGAGACGAATTGCGATTCTCGCGGCAAGAAGGGGCTTGCGCTTGCATCCCAGAACCACCCGTCGCCCCGAAGCGCCGTTATCGAAGGCCGCCGTTTCGCTCGCGGCCGCCCGTTTTTTGAACCAAGGGCGGCCCGACACTTCGGCCATCGTGCTCCTGGGCGCCACGGTGGTTGTGGCGGACGGGTTGACACGGCCTGCTTCCGCCGACCGGCTATTCGAAGGTGCGCTGCAATATCAACCGTATCCGGCCGCTTACCTATTCGCCCTTCTCATGATCCTGCTCTGCTTTCGCTCCTTTGCCGCCGCTAACATTCGCTGGACCGAAGGAGTTCTTCTCTGGTTTGTCTTGTGCACCGCCACTTATTCCAAGGACTTTGCGTATCTGAAGCTCCCTGGCATACCAGTCTTTGTAACCGATGTGGTATTGGCGCTCCTCTTATTCACGCTGCTCTGGCAACGCCACAAGGGATTTCGATCCCAACCGAACGCCGCATGGCTGCTGGTGTTTTTTGGGATTGCAGGTTTCATTGCCTTTGCGCAAGGTCTGTGGAGTGGGAATGAGTTTCTTCTCCTTCTTCGGGATTCGGCAATGGTTGCTTATTCTCTTTACCTTCCGGTTGGTGCGTTCCTGGTCCAAAGCTGGGCTTCCATTCAGCGTTTGTTTGTTTTCTTTTGCATTGGTGCTGTATTGTCCACGCTCAACGGCTTGGCCTATTTTCTCGCGCAGCCCCAGGAACGCCGGTTCATTAGCTTCGGTATTTATGTGCTCGTCGCGTTGCTAGGAGTCCTGATCCTCAGCGCCCACCGGGCTCTCCCTTCGAAACATCGTTGGAGCTTGCTGACCATACTGGGATGCGGCCTTCTCCTGGCAAACTCCCGAACCATCTTCGTTTCTTTGGGAGCCTTGCTGGGCGTGATCCTTTGGCTCGGAAACCTGTCGCGCGATCGCGGGCGCCGCTCGCGAAGCAAGTTGCTGATGCGAATTGCCGGAGCCGCCTTCTGCGTTTTTCTGACATTAACCCAATCCAAGGCCGGGGCAGCCTTCCTGGAGCGAGTATCGGAAGAGTTCGTGTCCGGCACGCTGGAATACGAAGAGGATCCCAACGCACAGTATCGGTTGCTTGCTTGGGAGGAGGCGCTGGATCGTTTCTTGCGCGACCCACTGTGGGGGGAGGGATACGGAGTTCCTTTCGTGTTCGCCCGTTCCGACGACGATGTGCGACCCCATTCCACCTACATGACGGTCTTGTACAAAATGGGGTTATTCGGGTTCGTTCCCCTGGCGTTGCTCTTATTCCTTTTTTATATGAGAGGCTTTCGCGTTCTCAGGCGGACGCGAAGGCATAGTGGTTCCGTATTTCTCTACGTCTTGTTGATCGGCCATGCGGCCATGTCGCTGTTCGGTGTCCTTAACCTTTTGCTTGAAAGCCCATTTTTGGCCGCTCCGTTTTGGTTGATCATGGGAATCGCATTTCGCCTGATGAGCGTGCTAGAAACCGAATGCCGAGCGGAGACTACCATGGCCTGAATTTAGGAAGGAGACACCCGCAATGAATCGTTGTCCCCTGTGCCAAAGCGAAGCTTGCCACCTTTTCAAACTAGGCCATACAACGGTATACCGCTGCCTATCGAAACAATGCGGCCTGCGCTTCGCCTGGCCGCAGATGGATGCAAAGGCACTCGAAGCTGCCTATCGCAGCTTCTACTATCCTGGCGAGTCAGTTCGTCACGGAGTTTACAGTGCGACGCCCCTGCCTGTTTTGCAGCAACTCATGACCAGTCTCGGACAAGCCGAAAGTTTGCGCGGTCAGCGATTGCTCGACTTTGGTTGCGGAGAGGGGGATCTCTGCCTCGTTGCCGCGGAGCACGGGATGGTTCCAACGGGCATCGAGTACGACGACGAGGCCCGCCGTTCCGCAGCCAAACGCCTTCAAAGGAACATCTACAAGGACTTTGACGCCTTGGAACTGGCTGAGCCCGATGCGCAATTCGATTATGTCGTGCTCTGGGAAGTCATTGAGCACTTGAGATCGCCCTGGCTGGAACTCTCCCGACTGCGCCAACGGATGAACCGCGGCGCGAAGTTGATCATCTCGACACCGAATGCCGATTGCCTGAAAGCACGACTCCTTGGAGCGCGGTGGTCCAATTACCTCAACCCTACGCACTTCTATTATTTCGACCGGGTATCGCTTCATCGGACGCTGGAACGTGCTGGATTCGTCCAGTGCCACGAGTGGTTGCTTCTGATCCAATACCCCTCACATCACCCGATTCGGCGGCGATTGCATTCCTGGCTGGTGCGTCACCGCTTGCATGGCGCCCTTCTGTTCGTGGCGGAGAACCCGGGTGCCCAGGGGCATCTATCTGACGAATGCTTGCGTGAGCGCTGCCATGCGTATTCTCACTGTGCATAACCGTTATCAGGCTCCGGGCGGCGAAGACGTCGTGTTTCGCAACGAATGGGAGATTCTCGCAGCAGCCGGACACTCGGTGCAGGGCTATGTCCGCGACAATCGTGAGATCGCATGTGGGGTTTACGCCAGGATGCGCCTGACCGCTTGCACCGTCTGGTCCCAGCAAAGTCGGAGGGCCCTACAAGCGCTTCTCCGGCAGGATCAGCCTGACATTGCTCACTTTCACAATACTTTTCCGCTGATCTCGCCGTCGGCCTACTATGCGTGCCAACAGGCGGGTGTCCCAGTCGTCCAGACCTTGCATAACTATCGGCTCCTCTGCCCGGCGGCGACGTTCTTCCGCGTGGGGTGCGTGTGTGAACAGTGCGTGGAATGCGGGCTTTGGCAGGGAGTGCGGCATAACTGTTACCGCAACTCGCTGGCAGCCACCGCCGCGGTTGCCACTATGCTCGCCGTGCACCGCGGGATGCGAACGTGGTCGGAGCAAGTGAACGTCTATATTGCCCTCACTGAGTTTGCGCGGCGGAAGTTCATTGAGGGCGGCCTCCCGGCCGAGAAGATTGTCGTCAAGCCCAACTTCGTTCACCCGGATCCCGGCCCCCGCGAGGAAATCAGCGACTACGCCCTTTTTGTCGGCCGCCTGGCTCCAGAAAAAGGCGTGCGGACGCTCCTATCGGCCTGGCGTTTGTTGCGTTCCAGGATTCCTCTGTGCATCGTGGGCAATGGTTCCCTGCGCCCCGAACCGGAGGATCGAGCGACCGAACTCTGCGCTCCTATCTTCTTGGGCCATTTGTCCCGCGAGCAAACAATGCAGACGATCAAGGGGGCGCGCCTTCTTGTGTTTCCGAGTGAGTGGTATGAGTGTTTTCCGCTCACCTTGGTCGAGGCATTTGCCTGCGGGGTGCCCGTGATCGCGTCGCGGCTGGGTGCCATGGAGGAGATCGTTGCCGACGGCCGCACCGGGCTTCACTTTACCCCAGGGGATCCGGAAGACTTGGCCGCCAAGGTGGAGTGGGCCTGGACCCACCCGGCGGCGATGGCCGAAATGGGCCGCGCCGCCCGCGCCGAGTACGAAGCCAAATACACCGCTGCGCGCAACTACCAAATGTTGATGGAGATCTATAGGGGAGTCACAAAGCGCGAAACAGGCGGGATGAACCAGTAGGTCGGGGTCGGTTTGATGCAGGTTGTCGTTACAGGAGGAGCAGGTTATATCGGAAGCCACGTCGTGCGATGTCTTGCGCGGCACGGGCATGATGTCGTGATTTACGATGATCTCTCCACAGGCCATCGTAGCTTGGCGGGCGGTTTTCCTCTTGTCGTTGGCGGATTGGACGAGCGGGATAAGCTGGTGTCTGTTCTCTCCGGCTTCGACGCGGTGATCCACTGCGCGGGATACATCAGCGTTGGGGAATCGGCAGAACATCCTCGAAAATACCTCGAAAACAACGCGGTCGCGGGACTGGTTCTCCTGAATGCCTGTCTCGATTCCGGCGTGAGCAAATTTGTTTTCTCATCAACCGCCGCCGTCTATGGGATTCCGTCTCGTTCTCCGATCAGCGAGGATGTTCCGACGTTGCCCATCAACCCCTACGGCTGCTCCAAATTGTTTCTGGAGCAGGCTCTAGAAGGTTATGGCTCCGCCTACGGCTTAAAGTTCGTCGCCTTGCGATACTTCAACGCCGCAGGTGCGGATTCGAGCGGAACGATTGGAGAAATTCACAACCCAGAAACCCACTTGATCCCCTGCGCTTTGGAAGTTGCCGCCGGTGCACGGGATGAGTTGCTGATTTTCGGACAGGATTATTTCACTGCGGATGGGACTTGTATTCGGGATTACGTTCATGTCACCGACCTGGCGGAAGCTCATGTCAAGGCCCTGGAATACTTGGCGAAAGGCGGTAAATCCACCGCGATGAACTTGGGAACGGGAAAAGGTTATTCCGTGAAAGAAGTTGTTGCGGCGGTGGAGGCGGTTACCGGCAGGAAAGTCCGAACGCGGCTGGTCCCTCCTCGCGCAGGAGACGCGCCTGTTCTCGTCGCAGACCCGAGCCGCGCCCAGCAACTGCTTCAGTGGACTGCAAAGCATTCCTTGACCGATATGGTAGCGAGTGCTTGGATGTGGCAAAAACAGAAGGAGCGCGTGCTTGCAGGGCTTATTCCCGCACGAGGATAGGGGAAAGCTCCAGCCTGAAGGGGTTAGCCGAGATGGGCCGCGCCGCCCGCGCCGAGTACGAAGCCAAATACACCGCTGCGCGCAACTACCACATGCTCATGGACATCTACCATCGGGCCATGAAAGGTCAAAGGTCGTAGGAGGTCGTAGGAGATGCGCAACTTGGTTCTTTCTCTCGCGAAACCCGCCCATCGACGATTTCGCGAACAAAAGCTCGCCCTGTTCCTCGGTATGGTCGGTTCTTCACCGTGCGGCAAGTTATTAGACGTCGGGGGGGGCAGGCATCATGGGAGAATTCCGAAACCTTTACCAGTATTTCCGTTCTTCTGTGGTAGTAAATCTGCACCCGATCGATTGCGGTGGTTTGCCGGGGTGCCAGCTCGTTTTGGGAGATGGACGTCGCCTCCCATTCGCAACACGGAGCGTGGAATGGATCTTCTCGAATGCCGTCATTGAGCATGTAGGGAGTTGGGAATCACAGTTAGCATTCGCCAGCGAGATAAGGAGAGTGGCGCGCTGCGGGTATTTTGTAGCCACCCCAAACAAATGGTTTCCCTTGGAACCTCATACCCTATGCCCTTTTTTCCAGTTTCTGCCGCAGCAGTGGCAGAAGCGCGTCGTTCCCCTCACTCCAGGATACTTAACTGCTTGGGAGGAAATTCGCCTTCTTTCGGCTTTTGAGCTACGAATTCTGTTTCCGGAAGCTGAGATCCGACAAATTGGATTTCCCGCCGTCGGAAGTAGTCTTGTGGCCATGCACAGCCGCGAGAAGACATCCTGACATTTGACCTTGCGATGTTGAGGGGCGACTCAGAACACTACGCGGTTCTCAGCGTGCGCGTGAACGCGCTGCAGATTCCGGATGCCATCGACGAGATGGAGCGATGGATCCGCGAGCGCGACGGCTCGCACTACATTGCTGTTACCGGCATGCATGGCGTTACGGAGGCGCAACGAGACTTCGGCTTCCGCGCCGTGCTGAACGCGGCGGATTTGGTGGTCCCCGATGGCATGCCGCTCGTTTGGCTGGGGAGGCTCCGCGGCTACCCGCTCGAGCGCCGGGTCTACGGCCCGGAACTGATGCTGGCCTTCTGCCAGCAGACGGCCCACAAGGGCTACCGCCACTTTTTCTACGGCGGCGCGCCCGGCGTGGCGGACGCGCTGGCCCGTTCGCTCGCAAAACGTTTCCCTGGTCTCGTCGTCGCCGGAACCTACTCCCCACCCTTCCGACCCCTCACGGCTGCGGAAGATGCGGAAGTTTCGGAATACATCCAGCGCGCCAAACCGGACGTCCTTTGGGTGGGGCTGAGCACCCCGAAACAGGAGCGCTGGATGCATGAGCACCGCCCCAGGCTCCGCGTCCCCGTGATGGTTGGAGTCGGCGCTGCCTTTGACATCCACACCGGCCGCCTCCGGCAAGCTCCGCGCTGGATGCGCGAGCGGGGCCTGGAGTGGCTGTTCCGCCTGTTGCAGGAGCCGCGACGCCTTTGGCGCCGCTATCTTGTCCTGGGGTCTCAGTTTGTCTTCTTGGTGGCCTTGGAACTGCTCGGGCT
>DATMAF010000005.1:0-8925 GCA_035560315.1 Terriglobia bacterium
CGGCGTTCTTTCCTTGCACGGCGAACGCAAGGAAGAAAAGGAAACCAAGGAGGAAGACTACTACTGTTGCGAGCGCTGGGCCGGCTCTTTCAGCCGCAGCCTGACTCTGCCCACAGGCATTGATACCGACAAGGTCAATGCCTCGTTCAAGAACGGTGTTCTGGAGGTGCACCTGCCCAAGACCAAGAAGGCCGAGGGAAAGAAGATCGAAGTTAAGGCCGCCTGAACGATAAACCAGTGCCTGAGACGGGGGAAGGTGGCTCCGGCTCGAACCGAGTTCAAGGATGATCTGCTCCTGGGACACCTTCCCCCCGGAGGCCCGCTTGCAAAGCGGTTCTATATTACGGTAGAAGGGAGGTGAATAGAATGGCGGAAGGGAGGGGGAGCCAATGGACAAACGAGTTCGTAGCATAAAGGCGTTTCGTCTGCTGGTTTTGATTATTCTGGTGGGCGGGCTGGGGATGCTTTTCGTTGCGGGACCAAGGTTTTTCGGTCGCAGCGGCTCCCCGCAGGTGAACTTTTTGTTTCCCACCGCCAGCGCGCAAGTCGCCGGACAGGTGTCATTTGCCACCGGGTTGACGCCGGTGGTCGAGAAAGTGCTGCCGGCGGTGGTCAACATCTCCTCTGAAAAGATCGTGCGGATGGCCGATTCCGGTCCGGCGGCGCCGTTTTTCTTTGATCCCTTTTTCCGCGAGTTCTTTGGCGATGAGTTTTCCCGGGGGTACAACCAGCCGCGCGAACGGCGCGAGCACAGCCTGGGATCGGGCGTGATTGTAACGCCGGATGGGTACTTGCTCACGAACCACCATGTGATCGACGGCGCTTCGGAAGTTCGCATCTCGCTCGCCGACCGGCGGGAATTCCGCGCTCGCATCGTCGGCACCGACCCGCGCACCGATATTGCCGTGCTGAAAGTCGATGAGCCCAATCTGCCGGTTGTCCCCTTGGGGGATTCGGCGCAAGTCAAGCCCGGCCAGTTCGTTCTGGCGATGGGCAACCCGTTCGGCCTGGGCCAAACCGTAACGCTGGGGATCATCAGCGCGGTCGGGCGCGGGAACCTGGGGATCGAAGATTATGAAGATTTCATTCAGACCGACGCGGCGATTAATCCGGGCAACTCGGGAGGGGCGCTGGTGAATATGGAGGGCGCGCTCATCGGGATCAATACGGCGATTCTGTCCCGCAGCGGCGGCAACCAGGGGATCGGGTTTGCGGTGCCGATCAACATGGCGCGCAACGTGATGGAGCGGATCATCAAGGATGGCAAGGTGATTCGCGGCTGGCTGGGGGTGGTGATCCAGCCGGTTACGCCGCCCATCGCGCGGGCCATGGGAATGGATCGGCCGCGCGGGGCGCTGGTGGGCGACATCACGCCCGGCAGCCCCGCCGAGAAAGCCGGGCTGCGCCGCGGCGACGTGGTTCTCTCTATCAACGGGGAGGCGATCTCGGAAACACGCGAGCTCAGCCTGAAGGTCGCCATGATGTCGCCCGGAACCACCGTACAGTTGCGGGTGCTGCGTGAACGCCGTGAAATCGACGTGCCGGTTATCCTTGGGGAGCAGCCCATGGAGCGGGCCGCCATCGGGCCCCAGTCGGCACCGGGCACCGCGCGCGCCATGGAAGGCGTAGCCGTGCAGAACCTCACCCCGCCGCTTCGCCGGCAACTGGGTTTGCCTGCAAACGCGACCGGCGTGCTGGTCGCGGAGGTGGAACCGGGCTCGCCGGCCGCTGAGGCGGGCTTGCGGCGCGGCGATGTGATCCAGGAAGTCAACGGCCGCGCCGTCAGCAGCGTTGCGGATTTCGAGCGGCTGATTCGGCAGGCGGACCGGGACGTCGTCCTGCTGCTGGTGAACCGCGAAGGCCAGACCCTTTACATCGCCATTGAACCCCGGTAGCGGACTCGACAGAGCGCGGCTCCCGACGGCAGGAGCGCGCCCCGGGGGAGGCGCCTTGCGCGGCGGCCAGCCAGAAAAACGCCGCAAAGCACCCGGGACGCAGGCAGTTGGAGGGGCGGTCCGCGATGGACAGTGCGTTCGAGAGAACTTGTCCCGTCAGTCGTGGCACGGGCGTTTGTGACGAGAAGGCTTGCCGCGACTGCCAGGGCCTCGGATTCCGGAGAACGGCGCAGCGCGTCACCGTCAATATTCCCAACGGGGCGCGCGGTGGCTCTGTCCTGCGCGCGCCCGGCCAAGCTGGGGGCGGCTCAGGGCGGCAGGATGCGCCCGGCGTGCTGGCGGCGGCCGCCGCGCCTCTGCTGAGAGGCGGAGCTACATCTTGGCGAACACGTCGTAAATGAAGTCGTAGGGTTTGCCGGGAACGGTGGCGCCCAGCTCTTCGATAATCTTCACGCCCCAGGGTTTCGGGTCTTTGCGCCCCACGACGGAAAGCGCCCACAGCTTGTCCCACTTCTCCAGGGCTTCGGGCGAGCGCGACACCTGCACGCGGGCCACGCGCGCCAGATACTTCTTGCGGGGGCTGGGGTCCAGGTCGCGCAGGGTCACGACCAGCGTCTTGCCTTCCTGCAAATCACTCAAGTGCTTGAAATGCGCCAGGTATTCCACGAAACGTTTCTCCTCAAATCCCTAAAAATGCCGATCCTTCGTTGCTGCGCTCCTCCGGAGGACCGCCCGCGGCTTTTGCGACAACTGGCTGCGTGGGGAGCGCGTTGCCGGCACGCCACGCCTCAGAAGCCGTAGGCTTTCCAGTTGGCGAGCACCTTCTGCTGGATTTCCTTCGGATAGACCTCTTCGAAACGCGCCTTCATGGGGACTTCCATCGGGTCCCAGTCGGTTGGGAACGAGACGTCGAAGGCCGCCACGGCCCCGGCGCGGCGCAGCCGCTCCTCCATGTTGTAGCAGGGCGTGAGCTGCTGCGCGCCGCCCTCGACGTGCTTGATGATGGTGCCGCGCCCCGAGTGGCAGCGCGTGGACCAGGCATGGATCACTTCGCCCAGGTTGAAGATGTCCACGTCGTCCTCGACCACCAGAATCTTGGTGGCGTAGGTGCGGCTGCGGGTGAGCACGTCCAGCACCCGCTGGGTGGTTTCGCGCCCGCCGTGGCCGCGCTTGACGCCGATGATGAACAGATGCACGGCGCCCTCGGAGGGGATGTAGACGCCGGTGACGGGCAGCCCTTCCTTTTCGAGCGCGCGCTGCACGCCGATGCCGCCGCCGAGCGCCGTCACGGTGGAGCTGCAATCCTTGTAACCGGTGCAGTCCATCGAGAGCATGGGATTCTTCTTGTACGCGATGGTGTTCACCTTCATCAGAATTCCCGCGCCCATCTCGCCGGAGCGGTAGCCGGGATACTCGGCGTAGGGCCCTTCCATGGCGATGCGGTCCGGCAGAACCTCCCCTTCCAGCACCACCTCCGCGCAGGCCGGGAAGGTCATGTCGCTGTCGAGACACTTGGCGATCTCGATGGGGCGGCCCGCCAGCCCCCCGGCCAGGGAGGCTTCGTCGCGGCCCCGCCGCGTTGAGGAGGTTGCCGCCAGATGGCTCGATTGATCGGCGCCCATGGCGATGGCGATGGGCATGGGTTTGTTCTGGGGAAGGTACTTCTCGCGCAGCATCCGGCCGGCATGGCTAGGGGCAAAGGGCCAGCCGGTCAGATATTGCTGATTGTGGAGCATAAAGCGGTAGGTGCCCCAGTTGACCCAGCCCGAGTCAGGGTCCTTGGTGACGACGATGCACCAGGTGCCGAGATAGCGCCCGCCGTCGCCTTCGTGAATCAGCGGCGCGGCCAGTTCGGTGAGGTCCACTTTGTCGCCCTGAATGATGACGTCGCGGCAGGCGGCATCCTTCACCAGCTTCGGCTCGTAGGGATTGGCGTCCCGCCGGATGTACTCGGCGTAAATCTCCGGCACCCGCGCATGGGGCGGCAGACCCAGCGTGATGGCGGCGCGCCGCCAGGTGGAAATAGGGTTCGCAAAAATGCTCTGGCCCGGATAGTCCTTGATGTTGGTAAAGACCACCGCTGGGCCGTCCATCTCGGTGGCGCGGCGGCTGATGGCCCCCAGTTCCAGGTCCCAGTCAACTTGCTTGTCCACGACGACCACGTCGCCGGTGCGCTTGCAGATTTCAATAAACTCGCGCTGGTCCCTCGCGATGCCGGCGCCAGCCGTCGTCGGTGTTGTTGCCATGTCTTCCTCGTCCTCCCCGAATCGAATCATTCCTCGAAAACCCCTTATGTCGTCTCTTGCCTTCGGCAGAAAACTCCATTAGACGATATGCCGGCAGGGGTGTCAAGGAGCAGAACCCGCTTCCCAGCGGCGCGGCAGGGGCTTATACTCCGTTCTCCGGGCTTGGCCCGAGATTTTGGGGAGGAATCCGCTTCATGCCGATGCTGCCAGCAAATACACTCCAAGGGCAGGTTGCCATCATCACGGGAGGCGGGACCGGCCTGGGGCGCGCCATGGCGCTGGAGTTCGCGCGGCTAGGGGCGAAGATTGTCATCGCCAGCCGGAATCCGGAGCACCTGGAGCCGACCGTGGTGGAGCTAAAGGGCACCGGCTGCGAAGCCATCTCCGTCGTCACGGACATCCGCGACCCGGCGCAGGTCGATCACATGATTCAGAAGGCCAAGGAGCGCTTCGGAGCGGTGGACATCCTGGTCAACAACGCGGCTGGGAACTTCATCTGCAAAGCCGAAGACCTCTCGCCCAACGGCTGGCGCGTGGTGGTGGACATCGTGCTGAACGGAACGTTCTTCTGTTCGCGGGCGGCGGGCAAGGAAATGATCACCTCGGGGCGGGGCGGGAAAATTCTGAACGTGCTGGCAAGCTATGCCTGGACCGGCGGACCAGGCACGGTGCACTCCGCGGCAGCCAAGGCGGGCGTGCTGGCTATGACCCGCACGCTGGCGGTGGAGTGGGCGCGGCACAAGATTCGGGTGAATGCCATCACGCCCGGCCGGGTCGAAACCGAGGGGGCCGGATCGAAGCTCTGGAGCACGCCGGAAGCCCGCGCCAGGATGCTGGCGGAGATTCCCGTCGGGCGCATGGGCACCTGCGAGGAAATCGCGATGGGCGCCTCCTACCTGGTCTCGCCTTACGCCGACTACATCAACGGCGAGAACCTGACCATGGACGGCGGCGGTTGGCTGGGCAAAGGGTTCCTGGCGTACCAGTAAGGCCTGCCAGGCGCTAGTGCGGTTTGCAGGCTGCCACGTTGGCACCCCGGACGCCGTATTGTCTGGCTGTTCTCTCTTTCGATGTGGCCCGGAAACAATCAAACCGCTGGACGATGCGCACGTCTCGGAATCCGTACTCCGTAAGCAACTGGATCAGCTCTGCCTCCGGCAGGGCGCCGGCGATTCAGCCGGTCCACAGGTCAATGTCGGAGCGAATCTCCTCCGACAATTCACTTTCCACAACGATGTCGGCGATTTGTATCCGGCCCCCGGGACGCAGCACGCGCGCGATCTCGGCCACTGCTTTCTCCTTTTCCGGAACCAAGTTCAGCACGCCATTGGAGATGACCACGTCCACAGTGGCGTCGGGAACAGGCAGGTTAGTGGCGTCGCCCCCGCGAACCTCCACCTGCGGCAAGCCGGCTGCGGCTGCCGCAGCGCGCGCCCGCAGGCGCATGGCCTCGGTCATATCGACGCCAATGACCCGCCCTTGCGAGCCGACGCGCCGGCCCGCCAGCAGCAAATCCATTCCGGCCCCGCAGCCGATGTCCAGAACTGACTCTCCGGCAGCCAGCGGGCCGATTGCGAGGGGATTTCCAACGCCCGCAAAAGACGCGGTACAGTCGGTGGGGAGCAACGCCAGTTCAGCGGCGTCATAGCCCAGAAAATCCGCAGCGTATTGCGGACCGCGGTGGAAATGGAAGTTGCCACCAGGGTCGCTAGCCACACGTGAATACATACTGCTGATTTCCTGACGCAACGCAGCGGTATCCAAACCAACAGGGCATGTGATCGCCATTCCGATCCTCCTGAAAGCAGGGCGATTTGGTCTTTCGCCGTAAAAGCGGCTACATTATACCGTTGCCGCGTTCGGAGTTCTATGGGGGGTTCCGGCCGCGGGGAAACCCCACCGTCCGAGGCTGGTGCTATGAAGCCGGAACAAAAAAAGGAATCCGCAGCAACGGCACCCCCGCCAGGGGGCGGTTTCTTGATCGAACAGCGGGAGCCGGAAGAAATCTTCACGCCGGAGGATTTCACGGAACAGCATCGGCTCATTGCCAGAACGGCGGAGGAATTTTACCGCAGCGAAGTGGCTCCCGTCTGGGAGCGCATCGAACAGCAGGAACCGGGACTCACGCCGCAACTGCTGCGCAAGGCGGGCGAGCTGGGCCTGCTCGCCGCCGACCTCCCGGAACGCTATGGCGGCTCAGCGCTCGATAAGGTCAGTTCCACGCTGATCGGCGAGCAGATTGCCCATTACGCCTCCTTCGGAGCCTCCTTCAGCGCCCATACCGTCATCGGCACGCTGCCCATCGCCTATTTTGGGACGGAGGCGCAGAAGCAAAAGTACCTGCCCCGGCTGGCCGCCGGAGAACTCATCGCCGCCTACTGCCTGAGCGAGGCCGCCGCCGGATCGGACGCCATGGCCGGCCGCACCCGCGCCACGCTCTCGCCCGATGGCAGGCACTATCTTCTGAACGGCGAAAAGATGTGGATCACCAACGCTGGCTTTGCCGGCCTCTATGTTGTTTTCGCCAAAGTGGATGGAGAGAAGTTCAGTTGCTTCCTTGTGGAGCGGGAGTTCCCCGGCGTCTCGACGGGCGCCGAGGAAAAAAAGATGGGTCTGAAAGGCTCTTCCACGCGGGCATTGATCCTGGAAAATGTTCCGGTTCCTGTGGAAAATCTGCTGGGCGAGGTGGGCCGCGGCCACGTCATTGCTTTCAATATCCTGAACATCGGGCGCTTCAAGCTGGCCGCCAAAGCGCTGGGCGCCGCCAAGGAGGCTTTTGAGAACGCTCTCCGCTACGCGCAGCAGCGCCACGCTTTCGGCAAGCCGATCGCCGCCTTTGGGCTGATTCAGGAAAAGCTGGCGGAGATGGCGGCGCGCATTTATGCCGGGGAAAGCATGGTCTATCGCACCGCCGGACTGCTGGATGCCGCCCTGCGAGATGTTGATCCGGAGTCCAGCATGGCCGCCACCAGGAATTGGCAGGCGGGGGAAGAGTACGCCATCGAGTGCTCCATCAACAAGGTCTATCTGACGGAGGCGCTGGCCTACGTGGTGGACGAAGGGGTGCAGATCTACGGAGGCTACGGATACCACCAGGACTATCCGGCAGAACGTGCCTACCGCGATGCGCGGATCAGCCGGATTTATGAAGGCACCAACGAGATCAACCGCCTGGTCATTGCGTCGCAATTGTTGCGGCGTGCCGTCAAAGGCCGGCTGGCGTTGTTGCCGGCGGTCGAGGTCGTCATGCAGGAGTCCGCGACGGCGGCTGCGGCTCCCTCCCTGCAAAGCCACTCCCCACTGGCAGCGGAACGCACCCTGCTGAATCAGCTGAAGAAAGCGGCGCTATTTGTCGCTGGCGTGGCGCAGCAACGGTTTGGAGACAGCTTGCCGGAACAGCAAGAAATCGCCGCTGCCATTTCCGACATTGTGAGCGAAGCGTTCGTTATGGAATCGGCGGTGCTGCGTGCGGAGAAGATGGTTCTCGCCGTCGGAGAGGAGCGGGCTGCTCACGCCATCCGGATGGCCCAACTGCTGGTTCACAGCCGGCTCGCAGGGGTGCTGGTCCGCGCTCGCACGGCTCTGGCGGCATCCGGCCCTGGGTCTCGCCACCAGGAGCTATGGAATGCGTTATCCACACCCTTACTGCATGATTGGACTGATTTGGTGGCGTTGCGGCGTCAAATTGCGTCGGTGGTTATCTCCGAAGGGAAGTACACAGCATCGCCCCTCTTCAGCATCCAATCCCTGCCCGAAAAGTAATTTTTATCCCCCCAAAATTATCGTTTGACAGGATCGGTCTGCCTTCATATCATAAGCTCTGTCGTTAGCCCCTGTATTCTGAGAGGGATGCGATGGGAGAGCTGGGAGAAAGGCTGCGCCGGGAACGCGAGTCCCGCGGCATCTCGCTGCAAGCGATTGCGCAGGAGACCCGCATTGGAGTGCGGCTGCTGAAAGCAATCGAAGAAGAGGATTTTGACCAGCTTCCCGGTGGAATCTTTAATAAGAGCTTTATTGAACAGTACGCATCCTATTTAGGACTGGATGAAAAACAGGCGGTGCGGGATTATTTGCGCGCCTACAGCCCAGCCAGGGAGTATCAGCAATCGCATGCCGAGGCGGAGAAACCCGCCCCTGCGGTTGCAAAACAGCCCAGATTTATCCTGCTGGCGATTGGGGCGGCTGCCGTTGCTTTGATCGCCTTGCTGACGTGGCTGGTGATTCGGACGAGCCAGCCCCCTGCACCCGCCTCGCTGGCGGCGGTGGAACCTGCGGTTTCTCCGCAGGCGACCAGCGCTTCGGTACCGGATCTTCCCGCGCCATCAGTTATCGCTCCCCTGGCGAAGCCCGAACGAATTCTTGCTCCCCCACCCTCGCCTCCTGGAGAGATTTCCCCGGAGGTCGCACCCGAATCGGCCTTGCCGAGCCCGGCGATGCCTGCGCCTTCTTCCGCCACGGCGCTGCTGGCGCAGCCAGCCAACCACGCACCGCTTCCCGGAGAACTGCCTGAAGAACTGCTGCTCCAAATCAACGCGCGCAGCACGGTCTGGATCTCCATCACCACGGATGGCCAGCAGGAATGGCAAGGCACGCTCCAGCCGAATCAAAGCCGCCGGGTGCACGCCACGGAGAGCATTCGTCTGACGGTGGGCAACGCCGGCGGGGTGGAACTGACGCTGAACGGCAAAGAGCTGGGCGCGCTGGGGGAGGAAGGCGAAGTCAAGACCGTCACCCTCGCCAAGCGGGCGCTGCAAGAAACGCTTCCGTAACGCTGTGTCCATGGT
>DATMAF010000006.1:0-5488 GCA_035560315.1 Terriglobia bacterium
GCCGCCATCGGCGGCCTGGCGCCCTGGGCTGACTACCTCGCCGACGACTACATCCTCGGCAACCGCATCGCAGCCGCCGGCTACCGGATTCACCTTTCCCATCATCCCGTGGAGACGCTCCTGCCGCCGCGGACATGGCGAGAGCTGTTTCACCAGCAGTTGCGCTGGGCCCGCACCATCCGGGCCTGCAGCCCCCGCGGCTACCCCGGCCTGCTGTTCGCCTATGCCGCCCCGCTGGCTCTGCTCCCGGTCGTTTATCATCCCACGGCCCTGTCGTTCGTGGTGCTCGGCTGCTCCTGGCTGCTGCGCTGGGCGGCGGCCTGGGCGGCAGGCATGGCCGTCTGCAACGACCGCTTGGTCAAACGCTTCTTCTGGCTGCTTCCCGCGCGTGATCTGCTGGCGCTGGGCATTTGGCTGGCGAGTTTTCTCGGAAGCGAGATTGTCTGGCGGGGCGCCCGCTTCCGCCTGGAACCCAATGGCAAAATGCGTCCGGTCTGAGGGGTGCGTCGGCTAGGGATGCCCTCCAGCGCATCGTATTTCCGTGTCCGGATTGTTATCTAAGGAGTTCCTGACGGCGCCGGGCCGGGCGGTTTCTTCTCCGGCCGCCGTTACAGACAGTTTGCCAGGATTTATCTTTGATTACCGGCAACCCAACCTCCAGGAATATACTCTTCCTTGAGGAAGGCATTCCCAAAAACTGCCTTGTCCTGCGAGAAGGACCGGGCGAACCGGTTGCTGCGAGAAGGCTCGTATGGCTGCGGAGAAGAGCGCAACTTCGGGGCGTCATTGGGGTTTAACTCCATTGGATATGAACGCCGTGGCCGCCGGCAGCGATGCGGAATTGATGCTGCGGGTCAAAGCGGGAGACGCCGACTCCTTTGGAGATTTGCTCGCCCGGCACCGTAGCCCAGTCGTAAACTATCTCTACCGCATGGTGCACAACGCGGCCGTGGCGGAGGAATTGGCGCAAGAGGTGTTTTTGCGAGTCTATCGGGCGCGGGGGAATTACGAGCCCAGCGCCAAGTTTACGACCTGGCTGTATCGGATCGCCACCAACGTGGCCCTGAATCATATCCGCGACGGGCGCCTGGGCAAGCCGATGGCAGCCCTTGACGACCCGGAAAGCGAGGCCGGCCGCGAGTTGCGCACCTCGGATCCGAACGCGGAGGAACGTCTGGTGGCGCAGTCGCTCGGCTGGGAGGTGCGGCAGGCGGTGCTGGCGCTGCCGGAAAAACAGCGCATCGCCGTGCTGCTGCACAAGTATCAGGAACTGGACTACAAGCAGATCGCCGGCGTGCTGGGATGCTCGGAGTCGGCGGTCAAGTCGCTGCTGTTCCGGGCCTACGAAGCGCTCCGGGAACGGCTCAGTCATCTGGCGGGAGGCAGGTCATGAATTGCAAGGAACTGGAGCGTTACGCCATCCCGTATCTGGACGGGAAGCTGGCGCGCAAGGACGCCGCGGCCGTGCAGCAGCATCTGGCGGGTTGCGCCGCCTGCGCCCGGCGGCTGCGCGGTTTCTCCGCCGTCGGCTCCCTGCTCGATGCCTGGGAGCCGGTGCAGCCCTCGCCGGCCTTTGACCTTGGCTTGCAACAGCGCCTCCGCGCGGAAGCCGCCAGCCCCGCAGGATGGCGCGAGCGGCTCTGGCTGTGGCTTCCGGTCGACGCATTTGCCAGACCGGCGCTGGCCGGCGCCTTGCTCGGCATTCTGCTGGTGGCGGTGGCCCTGACACGGTTTATTCCGGCCCATACCGGCGAGGCGTTGGGCGCCAGCGCGGAGCAGCCGCTCTTTTGGTCCGCCCCAGTCCCAGTGGACACGGCTCCCGCAGATGCGGACTACGATGAACTGGCTCTGTACCAGCAACTGCCCGTCCTGGAGAATCTGGAACTGCTCAGCAATTTTGAGGTCTTGCAGGAACTAAAGACCACCACGCAGTAGCAGCTGGAGGGCTGGAGGCATGGCCATGACCGATTTCATCCACAACGTGCCCGCGCGGTGCCCCGCAACCGCCCGAGCTGCCGTGGCGCGACCCGCCGGCATGCTGTGCCTGGCAGCGCTGCTGTGGACCTCGTCTGGTGCGCTGGCGGAAGGATTCGACCCGGCCGGGCGCGAGGGCTTCAGCAACCAGGACCAGGCGACCCTCGCGGCGTTCCTGTGGCAGCAGGAGGATCGTCCCGCGCCCCCGGCCCGGCCGGGCCTGCGCCGCGGCAACCGCGGGCGGCCGGGCCTTCCACCAGCGCTGCTGGAGCGGTTGCGAAACCTTACGCCGGAACAGCGCGAACGGATTCTGGAAAACAACCGCCGCTTCCAGCAACTTCCTCCCGAGCGGCAGGAACTGCTGCGCGAACGTCTGCGCCAGTTGCGGGATTTGCCTCCCGAGCAGCGCGAACTGGTGGAGCAGCGCTTTGCCATCTTCAGCAACCTCACTCCCGAGCAGCAGGAAAAAGCGCGTGTGATCTACCGCGACCGCTGGAGCAAGCTCCCGCCGGAGCGGCGCCGGGCCCTGATGCAGGAGTTTCGCTACCTGCGCCGCCTGGATCCCGGCCAGCGCAAGAATCGCCTGGAAAGCAGGGAATTTCAGGAGCAGTTCAGCAGCGAAGAGCGCGATGTGCTGGCGCAGTTGATCTCCCTGTAGAGACCATCCCCTGCTCCCACCGTGCAGGGTCCCGTATCCTACCGACTGCCTTCCCACCGGTCGCAATAGTTCCGTTGGTCCTCCGATTGCATCCAATTCAGTAGTAGCGTTGTGGCACCTCCCCCGTTGCCTTGACAGGCACGGGGGTGCGCTCTAGGATGAGACGCGGAGAAAGGGGCATGAATCCGGATCCAAAAAAAGTCGGGATCACGGCCATGATCGTCAGCTTCCTCACCCCGAGCTGATGAGTGCTGCCGCAAGTCCTGGCAGGACTTGGACTGTTTTCGCTGGTTAGCGCCGGATGCCTGTACTGGCTGGAACGGCTTCAGCCGCTGTTCCTGACGCTCTCGGTGGGCGCGCTGGTTTATCAGGTGTGGGCGGTAAGCACCCGTCCGCCTTTTTTGAGGACGCGGGGAATCAAGCTGATCCTGTATAGCAGCCTGGCCATCAACCTCACGGTGCTGGGCGGATGGGTCTTCCTTTGGCTTCGCTACCGGTAGTAGAATGAGTACAGAAGGATCACAGGAGAGTCTGCCATGACCGCACCCCGAACCTATCTCGGCATGCTGTTGTTACTGTTGCTTGGCACCCTGCCCGCCTCTGCGCAGTTGGAGCGCGTGGTCGTGATGGCCGAGCCGGGCGATATCGACTGCCTGCCCTGCGCCGTTACGATTGAGCTCAACGTGCGCAAGGTCGAAGGCGTCAACAAAGTCGCCGTCAGCATGAGCAAACAGATGGTGGCCATTACCTTCAAGGAAGGCGCCCGCCTCCGGCTGAAGGACTATCGCGACGCCATCTTTAAGGCGGAAGTGCGCGTGGCCGAGATGCACGCCGCCATGCGGGGGCAGATCGAACAACAGGGAAACGAATTTTATTTTGTGCTGGGCCCGGATCGCTTCCCGATTGCCAATCCGCCCAAGGACCTTCCCGTCGGAAAGCCCGTGGGAATCATGGCGACCATGGACGACTCCACCGAGCCGCCCACCATTCGATCCATTGAGGATGTCAAGCTGCTTTGAGGCGCGCCGGGGCACGCGGCGGCCTGCGGGAGAACGTCTGCTAGAGGGTCGTTTTGGCCTCACCCCGGGCTTTTGACTGCTCGGCAATGCTGCGCACCGCGCGGATCAGCTCGTCCCGGCTAAGCACTTTTTTCGCTTCGAGATGCTCCACCAGCGCGCACCAGAGCAACTCCAGGCTGCGGCCGCCGTCCGGTCCATCCGCATTCCGCTTCAGTTCCGCAATCAGCTCCTGAGCGGTGGCGGCCTCTGCCGCGCCGGGGGAATCGGAGTATTCCGGCTTCGATTCGTCGAAGGACTTGCCCCAGTAATCGAATTCCGAGAGAATCTCCAGCCCCGTATCCAGAAAGCCCGGGTGGCCGCTGGTTTGCTTCTGCCAGGCGACGCGGAAGCGGGCCTGACGGCCGGAGCTCAGTTGCGTTACGGTCCCCTCCGCATTCTGGCGCAGCGACCGCCGACCGCGCACCCGCGCCCCATGCCGGGACAATTCGATGGTGGAGACGATCTCTTTGGCGATCTCTGCGCCGGTCGGCCCCAGCACGGTCAGCAGCAGCCTGACCACTCCCGGAACCCGTTTGCTGCGCCGCGGACGGTAGGCATCCTTCATGGCCGGTTCTGCTCCGTGGCAAGTCCCTCCGGGCGCCGCAGAAGCTGCCGCGCCACGAGATGCTTCTTCTCCTCCAGCAGGCGCAAGGTGGCGGCAATCGCCACCACCAGGGAGAGGGACCGCAGGTCGGGGGGGATCTCAGCCAGCACGTGCGCCATGCCGCGCGGAGGCAGCTTGCGCAACTCGTACGCCAGCTTCTCGGCGGCCTCCGCCACCAGCTCCGGAAGCGGCCGGGCGGAACGGTCTCCGGACTCCGCGCCGGCGAGGCTCCCGGCGCCACCCATCCGTCCATCGCCTTTGTCGATCTCCGCCGCGCTGGCGGCCTTCCGGACTTCCCCGAGCAGCAGCACCATCTCGCAGTACCCCGGATTTTTCCGGCTCTTCACGACGCTCTGCACGCGGGCGGTCGTCAACCCCTCCAGAAAGGGAGCCAGCACCGAGACGGTGAGACCCGGCTCGAACTCCTCGTTGGTGAGCACCTGGATGGAACGCGCGTCATAGGCAATGGCCCGCGCGCTATAGGTCAGCAGGCAGCCGTTCGGATAACGGTAGGCCAGCCGGATGGGCACCGGCTGCGTCATGGCTGGCTCGGTCATGTCACGCGCTCCTGCCCGACATCTTACACGAAGAAGGCGTTTTCGCGCCGCCAGCAACAGTCTACTGCGCCGCCTCTGGCATCCCAACTCCTCTATCGGCAGGCCGGCGCTTGGTCGCACGCGTGTGACAATTTAATCACCACCGGCGGCCCCAACGGGAGAGGGAAACGTGCCTGGAGGAGCGGCGCGCCGGGGCTGGATTTCACCCGCAACCTGCCGCTCGCTATTCGTTGCTCGCCCAATGGTGGTATGCTGAACATCGAAGCGAGGAAACCATCATGAGGGATGTACAGCAGCTCCGGGGGTGCGGCACGGCCCTGGTGACGCCGTTCGACGCCAGCGGCGCGCGCCTGGACGAGGCGGCGCTGCGGCGGCACGTCCGCGCGCAACTGGAAGCCGGCATCGACTTCCTGGTTCCCTGCGGCACCACCGGCGAGAGCCCGGTGCTCTCCAGCAAGGAGCACTTCCGCGTCGTTGAGATCACGCTCGAAGAGGCCAAGGGCAAGGTGCCCGTAATCGCAGGAGCGGGCGGCAACAACACCGCGCGGGTGCGCGAAGGCATCGAAGAGATGGAGCGCATGGGCGTGGACGGCATCCTCTCGGTCTCGCCCTATTACAACAAGCCCACGCAAGAGGG
>DATMAF010000007.1:0-8121 GCA_035560315.1 Terriglobia bacterium
AGGCCCGCCTCGCCGAACCGCTCCAGAATGAACTGCTGGATGGCCCGTTCGTCCATCGCCGCCCCGGCGCGGGCCCGCCGGCCCAGTTCCTCAAAGGTCGCAGCGATGATGCGGTCGATCCGCTTGCCGGCTTCCAGGTGAGCGTACAGCGCCGCCGCCGACCAAGTAGCCTCGAACCGCTGGACCAGTTCAGCGGAACTCACCACCTGCTTGCCCCAGGAGCGAATCAACTCCACCGTGCCGGCGTCCACCACCGAAAGCAAGGGAAGCTGGTTGTAGGGAGAGTACTGCATCGCCACGGTGCTCACCGGCGCCAGCAGGTCCTCGAGCTGGCGCAGCAATTCGCGCCATCCCGCGTAGGTCCGTTTCACCCCCGGCAGGGAATCCAGCAGGCTGCTTTCAATGCAATGCACCAGCTTGACCGGCTCGCCGTCAGCGGGGACCAGGTAATACCATCTTCGAGTGGCCAGTTGCTCCTGCGGCAGGCCCAGGATGCGATACGCCGCCGCATCCCGGTGATGCAGGTCGCAAAACAGCCACCCGGAGATGCCGCGCTCGCGCAGAGCGTGTTGCAGAAACTCAAGCTGCATGGCGCCCCCCTTGCCGTTCCGATGGAGCAAGCCTCCGGTCCAGTATAAACGGAAACCCGGCGGGCGCAGCCGGCGAACCCCTTCAACCGGCGGCCAGCCGACGCAGTTGCTCTTCGAGGACGCCGTCGAGCGCCACCACCTTCTGGCGCGATTTCTGGCCGGAGAGAATCTGCACCCGCGAACGGGGAATGCGCAGGCCGTCGGCAAAGAAATCGATCAGGGCCTGGTTGGCCCGGCCTTCCACGGCCGGGGCGGTCAGGTAGAGTTTCCAGCCGCCCTCGGGGGTGCGGACGAGGGAATTTCGGCGGGCGCGCGGCTGAAGGCGCAGGCGGATCGTCACGGCGCCGCCTGGGAGCCGGCCAGCGGACGCGGCCCGAAGAGCGCCGTGCCGATGCGCACCATCGTCGCCCCCTCTTCAATGGCGATGGGGAAGTCGCGCGTCATGCCCATGGAAAGCTCCTGGATTTGCGGATAGCCGCGGGAGCGCAAATCGTCGCGCAGTTGCCGCAGTTTCCGGAAGTAGGGCCGGGCCTGTTCCGGATCGGGGGTGAAGGGAGGCAGCGTCATCAAGCCGCGCAGTTCCAGGTGCCGCAGCGCGGCGGTGAAATCCACTAGTCCGGAAACGCCCGATTCCGGAATACCGCCTCGTTCCGTATCGCGGCCGCCCAGCTCGTCAAAACGTACCTGGAGGAGCACGAAAAGCTTCTTTCCGGCCGCGCCGGCGGCTGCGTCCAAGCGGCGCGCCAGCCGCTCGCTATCGATGGTCTGCACCCAGGAAAATTCCACGGCCGGGGATACCTTGTTTGATTGCAGGTGTCCGATCAGGTGAAACACCGCTTCCGGCAGATTCAGATGCGGCAGCTTCCGGGTGAATTCCTGGACGCGGTTTTCGCCGAACTCCCGCAAGCCGCACTCGTAGGCCTCACGGATCACTTCCGGAGGAAAGGTCTTGGTAACGGCGATCAGCCGGACGGAAGCAGGATCACGGCCGGCCCGCGCGGCGCTGGCGGCGATGCGCTGGCGCACCACAGCAAGACGGTCGGGGAGAGCAGGGATCAGCGCCATGAGCACTTCCGCGGCCGGTCGCTGCCACCACCGCGCGCCGCGCCGCCGGGAAATGCTATGATAACACTCCAGCAGATGGCGGCCGGAAGCTCCCGACCGAGCCGACGTTCCCTGCAAGTGAGGAAGCCCTGAAGACGACGGATCCGTTGGAGCCCCGCGGACGATTCATCACTCTGGAAGGTCTGGATGGGTGCGGCAAGAGCACCCAGATGGATTTGCTGTGCGAACATTTGCGCCGGCAAGGCTGGCCCGTGATGGCTACCCGCGAACCGGGGGGCACCGCGGTGGGGCAGAAAGTCCGCGAGATTCTGCTCCACGCCGAGGATGCGATCACGCCGCTGACGGAGACGAGCCTGATGTTTGCCGCGCGCTCGCAACACATCGAGCAGGTCCTCTTACCGGCGCTGCAAGGAGGGAAAATCGTCCTCTGCGACCGCTTCATCGATTCTTCCGTCGCTTATCAAGGGGCGGGCCGGGGAGTGCCGCTGGAAACCATTCGCGCCCTGGAACGACTGCTCTGCCGCGGGGTGCGTCCGCAACTGACGCTGCTGCTGGATATTGACGTCGCGACGGGCCTCCAGCGGGCCAGCAAACGAAACCAGGCGGCGCTGCTTCCCAGCACCCGTTTTGAGCGCGAAAGCAGGGAGTTCTTCGAACGGGTGCGGGCCGGCTATCTGGACCTTGCGCGGCAGGAACCGCAGCGGGTTCGCGTCCTGGACGGCCGGCTGGGCATCGGGGAGATCCATGCGGCCATCTGCGCGGTCGTGGATGAATTTCTGGCGGTGTCGCCGGGCGCCGCAGGCCATCCGGGGAGGGGCGGCCATGGCGTCTGAGCAGGGCTTTCAGCAGTTTTGGGGAAACGGGGCGGTGGTGCAGGCCTTGCGCGGGATGCTGGCGCGCGACCGGTTGCCGCAGGCCCTGCTGCTGTGCGGTCCGCCCGGCATCGGGAAATACACGCTGGCGCAGATGGTGGCCAAGGCTGTCCACTGCCGCGGGCCGGCCGCCCCGGCCGATTTCTGCGGCGGCTGCGCGGACTGCCGAAGGATTGCACTGGCCGATGACCGCTGGAAGGCGGTGGAGGAAGCCGAGCAGGAGCGGGAAAAGCTCAGCAAGCGCCCCCGCGAGATTCCCTTGCTGATCCAGCACCATCCGGACGTCCTGGTGCTGGCGCCCAACGGGCCGCTGCGAATGTTCCAGATCGAGCAGGCGCGCCATCTCAAGCAGGTGCTTGACTACCTTCCGGCGGGCAATCGCAAGAAGGTCTATCTCCTGCCCGACGCCGACCGTATGGAGCCGGCGGCAGCCAATGCGCTGCTGAAGTCACTGGAGGAGCCGCCCCCGCATGTTTTGCTCCTGCTCACAACCGCCAATGCGGCCGCGCTGCTGCCGACGATCCGCTCCCGCTGCGTTCCGCTGTGGCTCAGCCCGCTGTCCGCCGAGACGGTGGCGGACTTCCTGGAGCGGCGCGGGGTGGGCCGCGACCGGCCGGAACGCTTGTGGCGAGCCGCCATTGCCAAGGGTTCGCCGGGGACGGCGCTGCGCCTGGACCTGGAGCGGCACGCCCGAATCCGCGACGGCTTGCTGGCCGCGCTCACCGCCGCCATCGAGGGGCGCGATTACAGCCTGCTGTTTTCCGAGGCCCAGAAGCTGACCGGACGCGAGGAATCTCTTGAAAATTTGCTGGACGTCTTATATAGTTTCTTTCAAGATATCCTGCATATCGAGACGAGAGGGAACGGAGAGCCGCTGCGGAATACCGACCGGCCCCCCCAGTTGCTGCAATTGGCTCGATGGCTGGGAGCAGAGGGGGTCAGGCCAGCGGTGGCCGCGCTCGAAGAGTGGGAGCAAAATCTCCGCCGCAATCTTCCCGGGCGGCTGTCCGTGGAAACTTTCGCTCTGAGCTTGGCCAAAGCGCGCCGGATATCCTAAGGCAGATGCTCTGCGGCCCTGGCTGGGGACCGCACGGGCAGCGCATCTCATCCCGCTTCCTGGGTCCCGGCTGCGGGCTCAGCAGAAAGCAGCCGGAGGCGCCTTTTCAACGGGCCGTGTGCGGGGTGCGGACCGTAAGCGGAAACGAACGTCCGCTACCGGCACAGGACCGGTGGTTGTCGGGTCCCAGCCGTGCTTTCATATTGCGGGACCGCTCCGGCGGTCCAGTTTCTAAGGAGAGGGAACGTGAATCGCAAACTCATCCGCCCCTCGCTCACGGATTTGAAGGAGCAAGTGGCGGCGCGGCAGCAGCGCAAAAAGCCGGTGCCTCCGGAACAAACCAACGCGGAAAATTTTTACTATGTGAAGCAGATGCAGGCCAAGACGCCCATGGTGGTGGTGCTGACCGATGGGGAGATCATTCGCGGCGTCATCGAGTGGTACGACAAGCAGTGCATCAAGGTGCACCGGGCGAATGAGCCGAATCTGCTGATCTACAAGCCCAGCATTAAATATTTATACAAAGAGAATAATACCGGGGAGTAGGGCCGGCGGCTTCACTGCGGCGCGAATCTCCTGCGGTGCTGCATCCGCCAGCGGCGCCGCCGGCCGGCTTGGCGATAGCGGCGCTTCTCCTCCGCGCTCTGCGGGAGGACGGGCGGGGCCGGCTGTGGACGTCCTTCCGAATTCACCGCCACATAGGTCAGGTAGGCGGAGCTGGTGTGCCGCAACTGGCGCGTGAATGCCTCTTCCCGGAAGACTTTCACGCCCACCTCCATGGAGGTGCGAAACACCCGGTTCACGGACGCTTTCAGGATAATAATCTCGCCCACGCGAATCGGGAGCAGGAAATCCATGTGGTCGACGGAGGCCGTGACCACGTAGGAGCCGGAGTGGCGCTGCGCCGCGATGGCTCCCGTGATGTCCACCAGGTGCATCACCGTCCCCCCCAGGATATTGCCGAGCGGGTTGGCGTCGTTCGGGAGCACCACCTGGGTGATCTCGGTCTGCGAGTCGCGCACCGGCTTGGCCGGAGGGGTTGTTTTTTTTGCCATGGGATTCGGGCAACCGCGCCTCGCGGCATACTCGCGGGCCGCGGGGGAGCGCGGACGGGCGTCAGCTTTCGGAGAGGTATCCCCCCGTTTCCTGCCGCGCCAGCGCCCGGCGGTAGTGCTCGGATTGGCCGCGCGGCACGGTCAGAGCTTGCCAGCGGGCTCCGGCGAAGTGCTTGGCGAGATAAATGATCTGGCCGACGTGATTCGCCGAATGGGTCATGGTGCGGTGCAGGGCTTGCAGCACCGAATGGGCCTCTCCGCGAATGTACACCGTGCGGTCCATCTGTTCGGGCCGCAGGGCTTGCAGCGACCGCAGCAGGCAGTCCCAGCCTTCTTCCCACGCCTGGCGGACGCTCTCCGGCGTGTCGGCGCTGCCGAGGGAAAACTCGGCGTCGCGGTTTCGGTCGGCCTTCTCGCCGTCGGAGTCCAGAAAATCGGTCCAGCGGGACCGCAGGTTCCCGCCCACGTGCTTCAGGATCTCCGCCAGGCTGTTGGACTCCGGATCCAGCTTGCGGAAGAGGTCTTCCGGAGCCACCTGGCTGAGGGCGCGGTCGGCGCGCCGCTTCATTTTGCGCAGCTCAAACCGGGCGCTTTGGAGCACGTCGCTGGAATGCATGAGCTATTTCTCGGTCCACTTCTGCCGCATGGCGGCATTGTATTCTTCCGACTGGCCGCGGGGAATGCTGAGGGTTTGCCAGCGGTCGCCGGCGTAGTGCTTCGCCAGCAGAATGATCTGCCCCACGTGCGAGGCGTAGTGGACCATCTGCCGGAAGATGGCCTCCGGAACCGGCTGCTGCTCCCCGCGCACCAGAACGCTGCGGTCCAGATCGGCGGGCGTCAGCGATTGCAAACCGTCGAACAGCAGCTTCCAGGAAGCCTCCCATTTCTTTTTGATCGACTCCGGCGTCTCGTCGTCGACGACGAACTCGGAGTCCCGGTTGCGGTCCGGTTTCTCCCCATCGGCGGTGAGGAAGTCCACCCATCGCGAGCGCATATTGCCGGCGATGTGCTTCATGAGCACCGCGATGCTGTTGGCTTCTTCATCCAAGGTCCGAAACAGGTCCTCGGAACTGACCTGGGCCACGGCCCGGTCCGCTTGCCGCTTCAATTTACGAAACTCCGTGATCCAGCACTTCAATTGTTCCTGTGGCTGCATGGTCGTTGCGGTCTAAGGGCAGAGTTGCCGCTCCAGTCCTTCCTGGAAAATCGATCTCCCCGCCACGCGGGGTTATGATAACCGGAGGCGAGAGGGCAGAACAAGCCTCGCCGGGGCCTGCCGCGGCGAGGGAATCCCCCGCCGCAGGGCTGCCGGCGGGATTAACTTTTCCGCATTTGCGGGCGCAGAATGCGCACCATGGCCCAGTCCATCAAGCGGGGAAACAGCCCCTGGAGCCAGCCGAAGAGGCGGTTATCCGCCGGAACCACAATCTCGCGTTTGTCCCGCAGCAATGCCCGGAGCACGGCCCGCGCCACGCGGTCGGCGGTGATCCCGCCGGGATACAACGGCCGCGTGGAGAAATCCCGAAAGGCGTTTTGGGTAAACGAAGTCTTCACCCGTCCGGGGCAGACCAGCAATACCTGGATGTGGTCGGGCCGCAACTCCATCCGCAAGCTGTTCGAGAGGGCGTTCAAAGCCGACTTGCTCCCGCAATAGGCACCCATCCAGGGGATGGCCAGTTTGCCGGCCACGGAAGAGATATTGACGATGGTTCCCCCGCCCTGTTTTCTCATGTGCGGAATCACCGCTTGGATGGCCCGCACCGGCGCCAGCCAGTTGGTAGCCACCAAGTGTTCGAACTGTTCCGGTTTCATATCAGCGACCGAGGCGTACATGCCGACGGCCGCATTGTTGACGAGGATGTCGATGCGGCCGAACTGCTCCGCCGTCCGGGCGACCATGGCCCGCACCTGTCCGGGGTCCGTCAGATCGGTGGGAAGGACCAAGGTCTCAACCGGAAGGGAGCGGGCCACGGCCTCGAGCTTGTCCCGGGAGCGGGCGGCCAGCGCCAGGCGGACGCCGTGGGCGGCCAGCGCGCGGGCGATCGCTTCCCCGATCCCCATGGACGCGCCGGTAACCAGCGCCACTCTTCCTGTCAGCTTCCTCATCTCTTCCCCCGCGCGGGCCTTCGGGATGGTTCCCTCCGGAGCCGCTCTCCAAACCCCACCATGATAGGCGGCTCGCCGTCGAGGCCGCAAGGGAGCCCGATACGGCCTCCGGCAGGCGCGGTATAATAAAACGATCCCCAACGCGCCGTCATGGCGGGAACTTCCGGAAGGGAATCCGATGGGTGAAAACCTGCTGCCGCTGTTTCCATTGAAGGTGGTCCTGTTTCCCCGCACGGAGATCCCGCTGCACATCTTTGAAGAGCGCTACAAGGAAATGATTGGCGAATGCCTGGCGAACCGAACGGAATTCGGCATTGTGCTGGTCCTGGAGGAAGGCCTGGCCAGCACCGGATGCACGGCAGTCGTCTCGGAAGTGATCCGCCGGTTCGAGGACGGCCGGATGGATATTCTGGTGCGCGGCCAGCGCCGCTTTGAATTGTCCGGTCTGGACCAGGAACGGTCTTACTTGCGCGGCGACGCGGAGTTCTTCGAGGACGAGGACGAGCCGCTGGCCCCGGACGATGCGCGGCGCGAGCAGGCGCTGCGCCTGTACGAGCGGGCGGCCGCGCAACTGGCCGGCAGCCAGTCCCAGGAGGCCGCGGACCTTCCGGCGGTGGACGATCCGGAGCTTTCCTTCCAGATCGCCTCCCGCCTGCCGGTGGACCTGGTCTTCCGGCAGACGCTGCTGCAACTGCGCTCCGAGGCGGTGCGGCTGGAGCGGGTGATTGCGTACCTGCAAAAATTGGCCCTGCGGCTGACGCGCTCGGTCGAAGTCCAAGCCAGAGCGGGAGCCAACGGACGGGTTCATTGACTCTGCTATAATGTGAGGGTAGTGGCGGCATATTTCAAGACCAAGAAAGCCTTCCAATGAAATCCAGACCCAAGACCCTGGGCGAGCTTCGCCAAAGCAACTACTCCGAAGAACGCTACCGCAGCCGGACGGTCAAGGACGAGATGCGCGAGAACCTGATCTGCCAGCTCGAGCGCGGCGTGCGTCTGTTTGAGGGCATCGTCGGATTCGATGATACCGTGATCCCCCAGATCACCAATGCCATCCTCTCGCGGCACAATTTCATCCTGCTGGGCCTGCGCGGCCAAGCCAAGACGCGCATCCTGCGCTCGCTGGTGAGCTTGCTCGACGAAGAGCTTCCGGCAATGGCCGGCTGCGAAATCAACGACAACCCCTACGCGCCCATCTGCCGCTCCTGCCGCCTGCTGCTGGAGGAAAAGGGCGACGCCGCACCCGTCACCTTCCTTCGGCGGGAATTCCGTTATGTCGAAAAGCTGGCCACGCCGGACGTGACCATCGCGGATATGATCGGCGACATCGACCCCATCAAGGCCGCCCGCGGCGGGCATCAGCTCTCCGATGAGCT
>DATMAF010000008.1:0-3542 GCA_035560315.1 Terriglobia bacterium
GGGCAAAGAGCAGGCTTCGCCTCGGGGCCGCCACGGCCAGAAAGCGAAGATCACAAGGGTCGCGGCCGGTTCCGGATTTTTCCTTAACGCCCCCAGCTCATCCGCAACTGGGCATCCCATCCAGCAAGAACGAATTTAGGGGGCAATGTCGCGATGGGGATGGAGGTCGGTATGCTTGCGGCTGCGGCGAGAAACCGGCGGCAGGTAATCCTTCAGCAACGCTTCGACGTCGGGCGGCAGCGGAATGGGACGAAATTCCGGCCGCTGGATGCACACCACCCAGTAGCTGCCCTCGACCAGCAGGTCGGGCTTGCCTTCCGGCCGCACCTCGAAGCAGTAGAGCAGCGACTTCTCCGTGCGCCGTTCGATCCAGAGCGTTACCTCAATGCGGTCGCCGTGGGGCGAGGGCTTGCGGAAACGGGCCCACGACTCGACGCGCGGAAAGCCAATGCTTTTCTGCGCGAAAATCTCGGCTCGCGGCCATCCCAGGGAAGCAAACAGTTCCTCCTCCGCAATTTCGAAGTACTTGAAAAAGTTCGCGAAATACATGATCCCTGCCGGATCGCAGTCAAACCAATAGACATGAATTTTGGTCGTGAATTTTTTGATGGCCGCCTCCCGCCCGCATGCGATCAACCTGCCCCCGCGCGCGCCTCCCGCGGCGGCGCCGAGGAACACTCAGAATACCATGCAAGAGCCCGTCGGTGGAGTCTGCGGCGCTTTTCCAGGAGGCAGGCGGGCCCAGAATATCCGCTTGCGCCCACCCCGGCCGGCCCAGCATAATCAAGACGTTCCAGATGCAACACAAGGAGGAGCGTTTGGCGCGGCGGCTGCGGGTTGGCTTTCAAGGCGAATTGGGAGCGTTTCACGAGCAAGCGGCTCGCAAGCTGGTGCGCCAGCCGTTCGAAGCGGTGCCGCTGCCGACTTTTCCCGCTTTGTTCCGGGCCTTGGCGGGTCGCCGACTGGACTACGCCGTCGTCGCCATTGAAAATACGCTGGCCGGCTCGCTCCATGAAAACTACGACCTGCTGCTCAAATACCGGCTGCCGATCCTGGCCGAGACCAACGTCCGCATCGAGCACAATCTGATTGCCCCCCGGGGGGTCAGCCTGCGTTCCATCCGACGGGTGTATTCCATGCCCATCGCCCATCGCCAGTGCTCCCGCTTCCTGGAACGGCACCCCCGGTGGGAACTGGTGCCGTTTTACGACACGGCGGGCAGCGTCAAGATGCTCATGGAGCAGAAGGTGCGCGACGCCGCCGCCATTGCCAGCAAGGTAGCCGCGGAACGCTATGGAGCAAGGATTCTGGTTCGCGACATCGGCGACGACAAGGAGAACTACACGCGCTTCTTCCTGCTGGGGCGGCGGGCGGTGAAGCATCCCCCTTCCGTGCCTACAAAAACCTCCATTGTCTTCGCAACCCGCAATCTGCCCGGCGCCTTATTCCGCTGTCTGAGTGTTTTCGCGCTGCGAGACATCAATCTGACCAAGATCGAGTCGCGACCCTTGCGGGGGCGACCCTTTGAATACCTTTTCTACCTCGACTTTCTCGGCAACCCGGCGGCGCCAGTCGCCCACAATGCGCTGAAAAATTTGGACGAACTCACCGAGTTTGTCCGTGTCCTGGGCTGCTATCCGCAAATCCCCTGAAGTTGGCCAATAAACTGCTTTGCTGGAAGAGGGGAACCGCTATGCGGTTCCACAGGGCAATGCCTGCGCAGCTTTTTAAAGCCGAAGCGCATCTAATTTTTTGAAAAGGAAACGGCCGGAGCAAAAGGAGATCCGGCGGCGAAAAACCGCGGGAGCGCGGAACATCGGACAGCAGGGAGGAGGTAACGGTAATGCCCAACAAACAGAAACAACCGCTTCCCCCCCAGCCACTAGGCCCGGAGGCGAAGCGCGCCATCGAAGCCCCCAAGGAAATGCCGGTGCTTCCGGTGCGCGATACCGTCTTGTTCCCTCACGCCATGCTCCCGCTGACCATTGGCCGCGAGAGCTCCATTGAAATGATTCGTTCGCTGGGCGAAGAGAAGATCATTGCCGTTGTGGCCCAGCGCGATCCCCAGAACGATACCCCGCAGCCGGAAGACCTCTACGAAGTCGGGACGCTGGCGCTGGTCCACAAGATCATCCCGATGCCCAACAAGAGCCTCTTCATCTTCGCCGAGGGCTTGCAGCGCATCCGGCTGAGCCGTTTCACGCAGGTCGCTCCCTTTTTGAAGGCGATCGTGGAAACGCTGGAGGAAATCGAGGCTCCCCGGACGCCGGAAATCGAGGCGCTGGAAAGCAACATCGTCTCCTCGTTCCAGCAGATCGTCGCAGCCTCCCCCAACCTTTCCGACGAGTTGCAGGCCATTGTGCTGACCATTGACGGCCCGGGCCGCATTGCGGATTTTGTGGTGAGCTCGCTGCCCTTCCTGACCACCCCCCAGCGGCAGGAACTGCTCGAAACGCTGGACATCGCCAAACGGCTGGACCTGGTCAACCGGCATCTCATCAAAGAACGGCAGTTGGTGGAGCTGCGCAGCAAGATCGAAGCGGAGGTCCAGAACCAGATGGCGCAGGGGCAGAAGGAATACTACCTGCGCGAACAGCTCAAGGCGATCCAGAAGGAACTGGGCGGCGACGAAGAGGGCCGCGAGGTCGAGGAACTGCGGAAGAAAATCGCGGAAGCCGGAATGCCCGAAGAGGTGGAAAAGGAAGCCCTGCGGGAGCTGAATCGGTTCTCGAAGATGTCTCCGGCGGCGGCGGAGTACACCATCAGCCGGACCTATCTGGACTGGCTGGTCACGCTCCCCTGGAACCGCACCACGGACAAGCCCATCAGCATTCCCGAGGCGCACGCCATCCTGGAGGCGGATCACTACAACTTGGCCAAGGTGAAAGAGCGCATCCTGGAGTATCTTTCCGTGCTGCAACTGAAACCGGAGATGAAGGGACCGATCCTGTGCCTGGTCGGGCCGCCCGGAGTGGGCAAGACCTCGCTGGGCAAGTCGATTGCCCGGGCGCTGGGCAGGAAATTCATCCGCATCTCGCTTGGCGGGATGCACGATGAGGCGGAGATCCGCGGCCACCGCCGCACCTACATTGGCGCGCTGCCCGGCCAGATCATCCAGGGGATCAAGCGCGCCGGCACGCGCGACCCGGTTTTTATGCTGGACGAGGTGGACAAGATCGGGCGGGATTTCCGCGGCGACCCGGCGGCGGCGCTGCTGGAAGCGCTCGACCCGGAACAGAACTTCCAGTTCCGCGACCACTACCTGGAGGTGCCGTTTGATCTTTCCAAGGTGCTGTTCATTACCACCGCCAATGTCCTCGACCCGATCCCGGAGGCGCTGCGCGACCGCATGGAAGTGCTGGAACTGCCTGGCTACACCGAGGAAGAAAAGATTGAGATCGCCAAGCGGCACATCATCCCGCGGCAGGCCGAGGCCCATGGATTGACGCTGGAGGAAAATATTCAGTTCACCACCGAGGCGCTGGCGGAGTTGATCCGGCACTACACCCGCGAAGCCGGCCTGCGGAACCTGGAACGCAACA
>DATMAF010000009.1:0-4061 GCA_035560315.1 Terriglobia bacterium
ATGGATCATCTCGACGACGGCCCCCATGGCAATCGCCGCCGGGCCAGTGGCCCCCAAGGCCTTCGCCGCCAGCAGCAGCAAGGCCGGGCGCAGCCGCTTTCCGCCGCTGACCTGCAGATATTGACCAATGGAGGTCACTGCCGGGACCGGGGAAACCAACTCGGCCCGAAACCGCTTTTCCACCAAATCGAGCTCGGGGCGTACCGGTTCCAACACCTCCAGCCAGGAGGAAATGGTGAAATGTTCGGGACTTTTGATGCTCATAGGCGTGGCCGGCTAGAGAGCGTTACTTTAATACGCTGCTTCGCAAAGCACAAGCATTGTTTTCAGCGCCTGCCTGGCCCGGCTCGGTTGGCGCTCGGCTCCGGGAGTCCCGGCCGACACCCGGAGGTCTCCGTAACCAGCACAACTTTTGGATGATAGAGGTTTTCCGCAACCCGCTCGGCGATGCCCAGCAGCCGCTGCTGGCGGTCTTTAAGGGCAACCTGCGGCGCGCCTGCCGCAAGACGAAGGACTCCCCCGTGAATGGCCCGCTCGGCATCCGTGTGAGTCAGAACGACACGCGGTATCTCCGGAAGCAACTCCTCCAGAGGGAGTAAAGGAACCGTCCCCTGACTGGCCCGATCTGCCAACTCCTCCAGTTTCAGAGCATTCCGCTCGGTAAACTCTCCCACCGCCACTCTCCGCAATTCTTCCAGGTGCGCGCCCACGCCCAACCGCTGGCCCATATCCCGAACCAGCGCACGGAGGTATGTCCCGGAGGAAACCGTCGCCTGAAAGCCGGCGCGAGCCCCCTCCACCCATCGCAACTGCAAAGCGTGGATGACTACCGGAACCGGCTTCAACTCCACCGCCACTCCGCGGCGGGCCAGCTTGTATGCCGGGGTTCCGACCAGCTTCTTGGCGGAAACGGCCGGCGGCTGCTGGAGACGCGGGCCAAGGAATTCTTCAAATATGGCGCAGAGTTGTTGTCGGTTCAGCTGCGGGGCGGCATCGGAACCCAGAGCGATCCCGGTACGGTCTCCGGTATCGGTTGCATATCCAAACCGGGCCACGCCGCAGTACGTTTTCGTGCGATCGCGATAGAACTGCGCCAGACGCGTTGCCCGGCCGATCAGCAGAACCAGCACCCCGGTTGCGAAGGGGTCGAGGGTGCCCAGGTGCCCGATGCGCTTCTCCCCGAGCAGCCGCCGCGCCGCCAGCACCGCGTCATGGGAGGTCATTCCGTCCGGCTTGTCGAGAACCAGCGCTCCGTCCATGGACCCAATCCGGCCGTTGCTGCCGTCCGCACTTGTTCTCCCCGCCCGCAAGCGGCGTGCCCGCTCATTCATGGGGCTTGTGCTGAATCTGTCGCAGCAACGCTTCGATGCGTTCTTCGGATTCCAGGGTCTGATCCGGGTGAAAACGGATTTCGGGCGTATGGCGCAGCCCCAGCCGATGCGCCAGTTCGCGCCGGAGAAAGCCCTGTGCTGCCGCCAGCCCCGCCAGGCTCTCTTTTTGCCGGGCAGCGTCTCCCAGCACGCTCACCGCCACGCGCGCGAGTCGGAGATCCCGCGTCACCTCCACGCGGGTCACCGTGACAAAACCGACCCGCGGATCCTTCACCTCGCGCTTCAGCAGTTCGCCCAGTTCGCGCCGGATCAAATCGGCGACGCGTGCGGCGCGATGGCTGTGCTCTCGTGGCGGCGGCATGGGCCTGCCCGGCGAACGATCTCTAATACATCTCCGATTCGGTTCCGACCAAATCGCGCCCCAGCACGGCGTGCGATTCCTCTTCGACCGACCGCAGAATCCCTTCCAGCACCCGGCGGTCGCTGGCAATCGACACCACCCCCACCTTGGCCCGCTGCCACAGGTCCTGGTGGTCGAGTTCCGCCACCGCCACATTGAACCGGGAGCGCAGGCGGTCCTGGATTCGCCGCACGGTGAATCGCTTCTCTTTCAAGGAATGGGCGTTCGGAAGGTGGATGTCCAGAATCAGCAACCCGACCGGCATGGTTCTGTCCGCGAAAGCAGTTCCGGCGGAGGCGGGGGCCTTCAGGCCAGCGCGGCGGCCGCGACTCGTTCCGTCACAAAAGCCTCAATGACGTCGCCCGCCTTGATGTCAGAGAAGTTTTCCAGTGTTACGCCGCATTCCAGCCCCGACCGCACTTCCGCAACGTCGTCTTTGAAGCGCCGCAGGGAAGCAATCCGTCCCTGGTACACCACCACGTTGTCGCGCAACAGCCGCACGGAGCAATCCTTGGTCAAGCGCCCCTCGGAGACTACCGAACCGGCCACCGTGCCGACCTTGGCGACGCGGAAGGTCTGCCGCACTTCGGCGCGGCCCACGGGCACTTCGCGGTGGGTCGGTTCCAGCAAGCCCGTCAAGGCCTTGCGCATCTCGTCCATCAACTCGTAAATGACCGTGTGCAGCCGAATCTCGACCTGCTCCTGAAGCGCCAGTTCGGCGGCTTTGCGCTCCGGGCGGACGTTAAAGCCGACAATGATGGAATTGGAGGCGGAGGCCAGCAGCACATCCGACACCGTGATGGCTCCCACGCCGGTGTAAACCAGTTTGACTTTCACCCGCTCGTCGCCCAGCTTGTTGAGCGACTCCGCGATCACCTCGGCCGAGCCCTGCACGTCCGCCTTGAGAATAATGGGCAGCTCTTTCAGCAGACCCGCCTTCATCTGATCCTGGAACTGCTCCAGGGTCAGCCGCGACGACTTGGCCAGGCTGATCTCCCGCAGCTTGCTCTCCCGATACAGCGCGATCTGCTTGGCTTTGATCGCGTCCGTCACCGCCTGGAAGGAGTCGCCGGCCTGTGGCAGCGACTGCAAGCCGAGAATCTCCACCGGCGTGGAAGGCGGCGCCTCTTCGATGGGATGACCGCGATCGTCAAACATCGCCCGGACCTTGCCGAACACCGCCCCGACCAGGAACGAATCCCCCACCCGCAGCGTGCCGTTCTGCACCAGCAGGCTGCACACCGGGCCGCGGTTCTTGTCCAGCTTGGCCTCCAACACCGTGCCGCTGGCGGGCCGGTCGGGATTGGCCTTCAGCTCCTGGATCTCGGTCACCAGCAGGATCATCTCCAGCAGGGTTTGCAGGTTGGTCTTCTGTTTGGCGGAGACCTCCACCATGACCGTGTCGCCGCCCCAATCCTCCGCCACCAGGCCGTGTTCGCTGAGCTGCTTCTTCACCCGCTCGGGAAGCGCCCCCGGCTTGTCAATCTTGTTGATCGCCACAATGATCGGCACTTTGGCGTCCCGGGCGTGGCTGATGGCCTCCAGCGTCTGCGGCATCACCCCGTCATCGGCGGCCACCACCAGCACCACCACGTCGGTGACTTTGGCGCCCCGCGCTCGCATCCGCGTGAACGCTTCATGGCCCGGCGTATCGAGGAAGACGATCTTCCGTCCGTTGACCGTCACGGTATAGGCGCCGATATGCTGCGTGATCCCGCCGGCTTCCTGCTCGGTTACGTTGGTTTCCCGGATGGCGTCCAGCAGCGAGGTCTTGCCATGATCGACATGGCCCATCACCGTAACGACGGGTGCGCGCTCTACCAGCCTTCCCTCGGCGGCAACCTCCGTGACTTGCTCCTGGGCTTCTTCCTCAAACGTCCGCACGCGCGTCCGGGCGCCAAAGCTTTGGGCCACCTGTTCCGCCAGGGCCGGATCCAGCGTGTGATTGATGGTCGCAACGACGCCTTGATCCAGCAACCGCCGGATCAAATCGCGCGCCTTCACCCCCAGCTTTTCGGAAAGGTCCTTGACGGTGATTCCTTCCGTGATGGTGACTTCGCGGTCCACCACGATCGGCGCAGCGGCCGCTCGCGCGGCCGCGCCCGCGCGCAAGGCCCGCTCCCTCCGCTGCTCCAGGTCTCGTTCTCGCTCCGCCCGGCTGGGAGGCCCTGCCGGACGCCCGCGCACGGGATGCGGGCCGCGGCGCCCCGGCGCTGCGGGCGGGAAGCCACCCGGAACGGCGGGAGGGCCGGCGGGGCGCAGCGGTCCGCCTCCCGGTCGCACGGGCCGGCGATAGATGGGCTCGCCGGGTTTGGCGGGAGCCAGAGGCG
>DATMAF010000010.1:0-7241 GCA_035560315.1 Terriglobia bacterium
CAGATCCAAAAAGCGTTGCGCATGATCCCAGACTGGACCGCGAAAAGGGGACCGGGATGCGCGTGCTTGTTACCGGCGGTGCGGGCTATATTGGCAGCCACGCCGTTCGCCGGCTGCGCCAGGCGGGCCATGAGCCCGTCATCTATGACAATCTCTCCACCGGCCACAAACTCCTCGCGGAAGGCTTTGAGTGCATCGTGGGGGATGTCGCCGACCGGGGGGCGCTGCGCCGCGCCCTCCGCGGGATTGATGCCGTGATGCATTTGGCGGCCGATTCTTCCGTCAGGGAATCGGTGGGCAATCCCCGGAAATACTTCGAGAACAACGTCGGCTCCGGCCTGTCGTTGCTCCATGCTATGCTGGATGCGGGGATCCGGCGCGTGATCCTGTCCTCCACCTGCGCCGTCTACGGCCGCCCGTCCGCGATTCCCATTCCGGTGGATGCGCCGCGGATTCCCGCCAATCCCTATGGCGCCACCAAGCTGGCTCTGGAGCACGCCCTGGAGGCCTACAGCGCTGCGTATGGATTGCGTTACGTCAGCCTGCGGTACTTCAATGCCGCCGGCGCGGACGAATCGGGAGAGACCGGGGAGATGCATCAGCCGGAAACGCATCTGATTCCCCTCGCGCTGGAGGCCGCCGCCGGCCTCCGCAGCAGCGTGGCGATCTACGGCACGGATTATCCGACCCCGGATGGAACCTGCATCCGCGATTACATTCACGTGAACGACCTGGCGGAAGCTCACCTCCGGGCGCTCGAGTACCTGCGGGAGGGCGGCCCCTCCGCCGCCTTTAACCTGGGCAGCGGCGCCGGCCACTCGGTGCTGGAGGTGCTCGGCATGGTCGAAGCCGTTACGGGCCGGCGGCTGAAAACGCAGCGCCAGCCCCGCCGCCCGGGCGAGCCGCCCGTGCTGGTCTCGGACTCCACCGCGGCCCGCCAGCAGTTGCATTGGATTCCGGCGCGCTCCCTGCGCCAGTCGGTCGCCACGGCCTGGAAGTGGATGCAATCCGACCGCTATGCCCAACTCCAGCGCGCGGCGGCGCTCTCAGGCGAAACGAGTCTCCGGCCGTGAACCCCTTGCCCCCGGAAGCCGTGATGATCGTGAATCCCCGGGCCGGAGGACGGTGGCGCCGCCGGCCGGCCGCAATTGCGCGCGCGCGGCAGGAACTGCTGGCGGCCGGCACGGCCACCTGCGTCTGGGAAACCTCCCGCCCCGGCGACGGGGAGGCGCTGGCCCGCCGGGCGCGCCAGGCGGGCGCGGAGCTGGTGATTGTCTGCGGAGGCGACGGCACGATCAACGAAGCCGTTTGCGGGCTGGCGCAATCCCGCGTGCCCCTGGCGATTCTGCCGGGGGGCACCGCCAATGTGCTGGCGCGCGAGTTGGGCCTCCCGCTGAACCTACCCGCCGCGGCGCGCCGGCTGGTCCAGAGCGTCCCCCGCCGCCTTTCGCTGGGCCGCGCGGGGTCGCGCCATTTCTTGCTGATGGCCGGAGTCGGCTTCGATGCCGCGGTCGTTCGCGGAGTCAACGGCTCTGCCAAGCAATGGCTCGGCATGGGAAGCTATGTGATGGAGGCGTTCCGGCAACTGGCTTGGCGGCAACTGCCGCGCTTCACGTTGTCAACGCCGGCCGCTCGCTTCGACTTCACCTTCGCCTGCATTGCCAAGGCCCAGCACTACGGCCCGATCCGGCTGGCGCGGGAAGCGGATCTGTTTTCGGATCAGTTCTGCGTGTATGGCTTTCATTCGACCTGCCGGCTTCGTTACCTGCTGTACGCCGGGGCGGTGGTGGCCGGAGCATCCGCCCGGTTGTCCGATGTGCGGCGCTTCACCGCCACCGCCGTCCGCTGCGAGCCCGCGAACCCGGCGCAAGCGGAAGTGTTCCTTCAGGTCGATGGGGAACTCGCGGGCCGGCTGCCGTGCACCATCGAGATCGTGCCGGATGCCCTGACGTTGCTGGTCCCCGAGGCGGCCGGCGGAGGCGCAGCCTCTTCCAGGATCTGGCGGAGCATAACGGGAATCTCAAAGACAGCCCGGTTGCGCAGCGCGGCGGCATTGGCCTGAAAACGCGCCATCGTCCCGCCTGACAGCAGCGTCTGAATGGCGGAAGCCGCCTGCCGGAAGCTGCGCACCACCAGACCCACCTCCCGCTCCCGGATCCACTGCGCGTTATAGCGTTCCTGCGGCAGCGTCCAGGCGTTTTCTTCCACGATGACGGGCAGGTGCATGACGAGCGCTTCGCTGATGCTGCCCGGCCCCGGCTTGCCCATAAAAAAGTCGGCCAGCCGCATGTAGTAGGGCACCTCGGTGGTGAATTCCTCGACCCGCCGCGGGAACTGGCTGGGGAGTTGGCGCAGGGCGGCCGCCAGCCGGGGATTGCGCCCGCAGAGCAGCAACAACTGCACCGGCAGGCCGGAGGCCTCCACGCGGCGGGCAATCTCCAGCATGGAATTCGAACCCTGTCCGCCAAACATCACCAGTCCAACGGGCATCGCGGGGTCAAGTCCCAAACGGCGGCGTTCCGCAGCCCGGTCCAGAAGAAACGGATCGTAAAAACGGGGGTGGACAATCATTCCGGAGGCTTGAAAGATTCTTGCCTCCGGGATGCCGCTGTGGCGGGCTTGCTCGACGGCGCGGTCCGACCCGCAGATGTAGTACTGCTCCGGCGCCTCAATCCAGAAGTGCGGCGGATAGTCGGCCAGGTCTGTGAGAATGGTTACAAAAGGCGTGCGCGGCAACTCCGCCGCCACGCTTTCCTGGATGGCGCGGTTGAAATGCGGGATCAGGGACACCACCAGGTCCGGGCCGGTTGTTTGCCAGTGTTCCCGCAGCAAGCGGACCTCCTGCGGGTGGTAGGAGCGGATGACTGCCTGCAACAGCTTGAGGGAATGCCGCGCTCCCAGCGTCCAGCCGTTGCGCAGGACGGCGTTGTAAAGGTCTTGCAGCCGGAGTCCGGCGAGCCGGCGAACGATATCGATGGGGTCCAGAATTTCCTGGAGATTGACCAGCCGGACCTGCCAGGGAAACCCTTGCCGGTGGATCGATTCGCGCAGCGCGGTGGCGGCGCTGCGATGCCCGCCGCCGGCGTCAAAATAGACCAATTCCAGCCGCATGACGGTCCGCCATGATGGAACAGACATTGTTACTTATTGATGACGGGCGCGTGTAACCAACGTTTATTCTCGCCGTAACGCCCGCTTCATCGCCGGCCGGCGATGCTGAAGCGTGCGGTGCGACCTCCATGTTCACACGATTCATTCCGGCATGTGCACGGTGCCGCTGCTGAAGCATGTCTGCCGGGAAAGCTACAGCCAGCCGGAAGCGGTCTACCAGCGGCTGAAGGCGCTGGGGATGGATCTGGTAACGGTAACGGATCACGATTCCATCGACGCCGCCGAGTCCCTGCGGCGCTACCCGGATTTTTTCCTCAGCGAGGAGGTCACCTGCACCATGCCGTCGGGCACCGAAGCCCACATCGGCGTCTATGACATTACCGAACGGCAGCATCTCGAGATGCAGCGCCGCCGCACCGACCTGCCTTCGCTGCTGGCGTATTTGCGGGAGCAGGAACTTCTCTTCAGCCTGAATCATGCCTTCTCTTCGCTAACCGGGCGCCGGGATGCGAGCGACTGGCCATGGTTTCACTCCGCCTTTCCGGTTCTGGAGGTGCGGAACGGGCACATGCTCCCGCAGATCAATTCGCTGGCCTGGGAGTTTGCGGTTGCGGGCGGCAAGGGGAAACTGGCGGGGAGCGACGCCCACACCATCTCCTCTCTGGGCGCGGCCTACACGGAGGTGCCGGGAGCGCGCAACCGGCAGGAATTTCTGCAAGGGCTGCGGGCGAAGCGAACGCGCGTGTCGGGAACGCACGGCGGCTGCTGCAAGCTGGCAGCCGACCTGCTCCGGATCGGATTCCAGATGATCCGTGAAAAACCTCTGACCGCGCTGCTGTTGCCGCTGGCCGCCGTCGTGCCCGCGGTGGTCCTGGGACACTACCTGAGCGAGTTGGGCTTTGCGCGGCGGTGGCGGCGCTGGGCGGCCGCCCTGGAATCGAACCGGGCTCCGTCGGTGCAGCCCGTCGGCTCGGAGGGATATGCGCTATGAGCGTTCCGGGGACCAGTTCCCTCTCTGCCGGAGGCTTGTTCCGGGTGATCAGCCGGCGCGACCATGCGCTGATGCGCAAGATTCACCACTGGGACGCTCCCCGCTGGTTCCGCGCCCTGATGATCCTCATCACCCGAGGCGGCGACGGCTGGCTGTGGTACGCCCTCGGTTTCTGGCTGCTCCTGTTCGGCAGGAGCCACCGCCTGGCAGCGGTCCTTGCCGGCCTGCTGGCGTCCGGGGCCGGCCTGGGGATTTATGTCCTGGTGAAGCGCGCCACGCGCCGCATCCGGCCCTGCCTGGTGGAGCCCAACCTCTGGGCGCAGTTGCTTCCCCCGGACCAATACTCCTTTCCTTCCGGACACACCATCGTTGCGTTCGCCAATGCCGTCTCGGTGGGCATGTTTTACCCGGCGATGGCGCTTCCGTTGTCCCTCATCGCCCTGCTCATCGCCCTCTCCCGTGTTCTGCTGGGCATGCATTTCTTGAGCGACGTCGTGGTCGGGGCCCTGCTGGGCACGGCCCTGGGTTATGTGGCTGTGTGGTTCCTCGCGTAGCGGCTTCGCGGACGACTCCGGCGCGGGACAGCGGCTCGCCTCACCGCTGCGCTGGCGCCCAGACGCCGTCCCAATCCGCGGGGGAAAGATTCTGACGCAACCGGGGGTGTTCCAGAAAGATCTGCGCCGGCATGTCCGCCAGCCGGAAGCGCAAACCGCGCTCCAACGCATCGCGGGCCGGTTCCCCTGCCGGCGGCGGAGAAGCCGCCGTGCCGGTTTGCGGCGGTTCCCGCCGGATCAGTGTTTCAGCGCGGCTTGTTGGTTGCGGAGATGTTCCAGTTCCCGGCGCAGGCCGGCGATGAATCCTTCCACCTCGGGGTGCGAGCCGACGATATACCAATCCTCCGGATGGGTGCCTGCCGCCACAATCTGATAGGCGTCCAATGTTTCGGTGGTGCCGGGGAGGCGCATCAGCCCCCAAATCAACGCGTAAAGACCCGCCACCAGGCCCGGCACGCCCAGCCACAGGGAGAGCGTCGCCAGCCACCCGAACAGCGCCAGCAGCAGCAGGCCGGCCGCCGCGGCCGGCTTTGCCAGCGGGTTCTTGTGCCGCTTCTTCACCTGCGTTTTCTCAATGGCGGTAATCTGTTCGACCGGCAGGTTCAGGCCTTTGTCGGGATCGTCCTGCGGGGTCTTGCGGTTGATGACACCCTCCAGCAGCACCCAGCGTACCTGGTTGCGATCGATGCAGAATTTCGCTTCCCGGCCGGGCATGGTTCCTTCTCCTTTACTTGCCATCGCTTGTCCCTGCCTGCTGGCGATGGCCCGTTGTTGACTCGTTGTTTCGCTCCCGCCCATTATAGCGGCCCCGCCGCGCTGCGCAAAGGTTCGCGCCGGAATTGCGTCTTTGTCGGACGGCGTTTTATGCTACCTCTGTTGACGCCGGGATACAGGTTGCGCTGGCCGATGAAGATTGCGGAACTGGAAGGGCGATCCGTTCTGATTCTGGGGCTGGGGCAGGAGGGCCGCAGCAGTTGGGCCTTTCTGCGCGCCGCCTTCCCGGAGGCGAGGCTCGGCGTGGCCGACCAGTTCCCGCTCGAGCAGCTTCCCGCTGAGACGCAGGCGCTGCTGCGCGACGACCGCCGCGTGCAGGCGCACCTCGGCCCGGACTACCTCGCCAGCGTCAACGACTACGACGTGATCGTGAGGTCGCCCGGCATCCCGCTCTGCCAGCCCGCCCTGCAACAAGCCGCCCGCGCGGGCCGGACGATCACCTCGCAGACGGCGCTGTTCTTTGCGAACTTCGCCGGCACGGTCGTCGGCATCACCGGCACCAAGGGCAAGAGCACCACGGCGTCGCTGGCGCGCGCCATTTTGCAAAAGAAGTATCCCGGGGTGCAACTGATCGGCAACATCGGCGCTCCGGCGCTCGACTGGCTGCCGCGCCTGAAGCCTGACGGCATCGTGGTGTACGAACTGTCCAGCCACCAGCTCGAAGGCCTCGCCTGCAGCCCGCACATCGCCGTGCTGCTGAACATCGTCCCGGAGCATCTTGACTACTACGCCAGCTTCGAGCAGTACGCCGCCGCCAAGGCCTGCATCACCCGCGCGCAGACCAAGCGAGACTTTCTCATCTACGACGCCGACCACGAGACGCCGCGCAGGATCGCCGCCGCCTCGCGCGCCACGCGCCTGGGCCTGTCGCTCGAAGGCGGGCAGCCGGCGGGAGCATTTCTCGCCGGGGATCACATTGTCTTCCGGCCCAACGGGGGCCCGGTCGAGAACGTGGTTGCTGTCCGCGATGTTCCGCTGCTGGGCCGCTTCAACCTGATGAATGTGGCGGCGGCCGTGGCCGTGGGCAAGGTACTGGAGGTGCCGAACGCGCCGATCGCGGAGGCCGTGCGGCAGTTCCAGCCGCTCGAGCATCGCCTGGAATGGGTGGGAGTGTTCGGGGGAGTTACCTACTACAACGACTCCATCGCGACTGTGCCGGAGGCGACCATCGGCGCACTGGACGCCCTGGGGCCGAGTGTCGAGACGCTGCTGCTCGGCGGCACCGACCGGCGGCTGGATTTCTCCGGCCTCGCCGCGCGCATCGCGCAGAGCAACGTGAAGACGCTGATCCTGTTTCCCGCGACCGGCGCGCGCATCTGGCAGACGGTGGAATCACAGCAGCCGGAGGTCGCGGCGCGCCTCAGGCATTTTTTCGTCGATACGATGGAGGATGCGGTCGCCCTGGCCCGCCAGCACACCGCGCCGGGGAGAATCTGCCTGCTCTCGCCCGCTTCGCCCAGCTTCGGGCTGTTCCGGGACTACCGCGAGCGCGGCGACCGCTTCAAGCAGTTGCTGCGCGGTTGACTGCGCCCGCGAATTGCGGCTTACGTATCCAGGAGGCGGGGCTGGCCGACCTTGGGCATCTCGAACGGGCCCTCCTGGTAGGGCTCTGCGGGAGCTTCCACCGCCATGTGCGCTTCGGCCTCGGGAGTGATGAAGTAGGCCATGGCGATCTCGTCGCAGGCGTTGAACATGGGGCAGCGCAGGCAGTCCTTCCAGGCTTTCAGCGGCAGCTTGGCGCGGTCAACGTACTTGAAGCCCACCTTTTCAAAGAAGCGCGGAACGTAGGTGAACGCAAAGACCGTCTCCAC
>DATMAF010000011.1:0-2687 GCA_035560315.1 Terriglobia bacterium
GAGGCCGGATTGACGCCGATGCAGGCGCTCCAGAGCGCCACGCTGTGGTCGGCCGAGATGCTGGCGGGCAAGAACGGCGCGCGCGGCCGGCCGCCGGTGGGGGTGATTGCTCCGGGCGCGTTCGCCGACCTGGTGGTTCTCTCGGCCGATCCGCTGGCAGAGATCAGCAATACCCGAAGGATCGAGCGGGTGATGAAAGGCGGCCGTTTCCTGGAGTTGGGCTATCAGCCGGCCTACTACAGCTTCACGCGTCCCCCGCGCAGCATTGCCATGGCGACGCCGCAGCCGGAGATCAGCGCCATCAGCCCCCACACCGTGCTGGAAGGCAGCCCCGCCTTCGAGCTGGTGATCCACGGCGTCGGCTTTGTGGGCAATTCCGTGGTGCGTGTGGATCAGGTGGCGGTCCCGACCACCTTTCTCAATCCCCGCATGATCCAGGCGACCATTCCCGCGGCGCTGGTGCGGAGCGCCACGCCGAATCCGTTCGACGCTCCGGGACCGGAACAGCACAGCGGCGTCTTTGGCGACCGCACGATCGCCATCAGCGTTTTCAATCCGCCGCCGGAGGGCGGCGTATCCAACCGCGTTGCGCTGCGCGTGCGGGCGAAATGGATGGGGCTGGAGGATCGCATCCCGTAACCCCAGGCCCGCAGCCCTGCCGATCCCCGGCCTCGCCTTGCGGGGCCTTTGATCTTTACACGTGGGAGGTAACTGATGTTCAGCATATCCCGTTTGCCCCTGCCTGGCAGAACCGGCTTTCCTGCGGGCCGGCCCGTTCGCCCCGCCTCCCTGCGGGGCGCCGGGCGGCTGCTTTGCGCCGGCGCCGCGCTGCTGGCGGCGCTGTCCGCGGGGCGGGCGCAGGTCTCGGACTTTGTTCCGGTCACCGACCGCGTCTTGAGCAGCCCGGAGGCGGCCGACTGGCTCCGCTGGCGGCGCGATCACGCGGCCACTGGCTACAGCCCCCTCGATCAAATCAACCGCCAGAATGTCCGGAAGCTGCGCTTGTCCTGGGCCTGGGGAATGGAGCCGGGCACGCTGGAGCAGGAGCCGATTGTGTACCGCGGCGTGATGTACCTGCCTCACAATCGCGGCGTCGTGCAGGCGCTCGACGCCCGCAACGGCACGCTGCTTTGGGAGCATCGCCGCAAGCTGCCGCAAGGCATGGGCAGCGACACCACCCGCAACATCGCGCTCTATCAGGACAAGGTCTATTTTACGACCGAAGACGCGTATCTGGTGGCGCTCGATGCGAAAACGGGCCAGCTCGTTTGGGAGACTAAAGTGGGCGATCCTGACAAGCGCGTGAACTACTCGACCGGCCCCATCGCCGCCGAGGGCCGCATCTTCTCGGGTCTGACCTGCGGCACCGGCACCCCGCTGCCCTGCTTCATCGCGGCCCACGACGCCGCCACCGGCAAGCTGCTGTGGCGGCGGGAATCCGTTGCCGGGCCTACGGATCCCCCGGAGCATCAGGCCACCTGGGGCGGCGTGCAGTATGAAATGCGCCGCAAGGCCTCGTTCTGGATGACCGGAAGCTATGACCCGGTTTTGAAGCTGCTCTATTGGAGCTCGGCCAGCTCTTACCCCTATCCGGAAATCCTGAAAGGCACGGGCAGCGGCGCGTTGCTGTACACCAACTCGATTCTGGCGCTCGATCCCGAAACAGGCCGCATCCGGTGGTTCTTCCAGATGCAACCCCGCGACAATTTCGACATGGATCATCAGGACAATCCCATCCTCGCCGACGTGGAGATCGGCGGGGCGCGGCGCAAGGCCGTTTACCTGCTGGGCAAGCCGGGAATCCTGTGGGCCTTTGACCGCGAAACGGGCGCCTATCTCTGGAACCGGCAGTTGGTCACCTTTCAGAATCTCTACAAGAGCATTGATCCCAAAACCGGCGCGATCGTCATGAACGAGGAGCTCATTCCCCGCAAGGTCGGCGACGCTCCCAAAGTTTGTCCCGGCATGCGGGGCGGCAAGCTGCTCCAAACCAAGGCGTACCATCCGGGCACCAACGCCATCTACAGCCCCGTCAGCAACGCCTGCACCATCAACAAAGTGGTGCCGCTCGAAGAAAGCGATTCCGGGCTGGACTACAATCGCATCGTTCATATGGATGGATCGGGAGAAAAAGTGGGGCGCTTGACGGCGGTGTCGGCCTCCACGGGTGAGTTGCTGTGGACATACGATCAGCGCGCCGCCATGGGTTCGGTGCTGACCACGGGTGGCGGGTTGGTTTTCGCCGGCGATTTTTACCGCTATTTCCGGGCATTTGACGCCGCCACCGGCCAACTGCTCTGGGAACTCCCCGTCAGCGGCCCGGTGACCGGCTACCCCATCAGCTATGCGGTTGGGGGGAAACAATATGTGGCCGTGGCCGTAGGGGGCAACACCTCCGGGCAGCGCCATCTGGCCCAGTTGTACCCGGAGCTGAAGGCGCCACTGGGCAGTAACCTGCTGATGGTGTTCGAGCTCGGCGAATGATCGTCCCCAGCCGATTCTCTCTGCGAACCACGACCGGCCGCCATGCCCCAGCCACCGCAGGCCGGCCGGGGCCAGTGAGGAAACATTTCCTGGGGCATGCGTCTCTCCGGGGTAGGATGCGGCTCCGCGTCCTGGCCGGTGCAGCTATCCTTCTTTGCGCCGGCGAGCCGGCGGCCTGGGGACAGGTGGCTCTCCCCGCCGGC
>DATMAF010000012.1:0-6592 GCA_035560315.1 Terriglobia bacterium
GGCCGGAGGGCGCAACACCGCCAACATTTATCTCACCGACGGAACCAATATCCAGAACGCCAGCAACCAGGCCCCGCGCAGCGCCGCGGGCGTGCAACTGGGCTCCGACTCGGTATTGCAGGTGCAGGTGTACGGCACCACCTACAGCGCCGAGTACGGCCGGGGCACCGGCGGGGTGCTGAACTCCATTACCCGCTCCGGCGGCGACCAGTTCCACGGCACGCTCTTTGAATACTTCCGGAACAGCAAGCTCGACGCCAAGAATTTTTTTGACGTGCAGGACAAACCGCCCTTCAAGCGCAATCAATTCGGCGGCTTGTTCAGCGGCCCGCTGCGCCGGAACAAAACCTATTTCATGGGCAGCTATGAAGCCATGCGCGACCGGCTGACCGACACCGATATCAGCTTTGCCCCCACCACCGAGGCTCGCACGCTGGGCATTCTGCGCGACTGCGACTTCCCGGGGCAGGTGAAGCAAGTGCCGATCCACCCCAGTATGGTTCCATACCTGGCGCTGTACACCCCGCACAACGGGGCGCATCGCGGCTGCGGCGTGGGCGAGACCATCGGCAACGGCTTTCAGCCGGTGGACGAGGACTTCTTCGTGGTCCGCCTGGACCATCAGATCACCGACCGCGATAGCAGCTTCCTGCGCTACTCCTTTGACGACGCCGACAGCACCTCGCGGGGCGCGCTGTTCGCGTTTGCGAATCTCAACGCCACCCGGCAGCAGTACCTGACCTTGGTTGCCAGCCACATTTTCAGCCCGCGAACGATCGGAACGCTGCGCTTCGGCTACACCCGGCCGACCTCCTCGACGCGCGATAATTCCACGCAGGTGATTATTCCCCGGAACCTTTTCTTCGTGCCCAACGCACTCCAGATGGGGATCATCCACGTGGACGGTCTGACGGATTTCGGCCCTTCCGACGGCCTGCCGGAATCCACCGTCATGAACAGCTTTCAATATTCCGGCGACATGGTGTTGCAGCGCGGCCCCCATTCCGTGAAGCTGGGAGGGGAGGTGCACCGCTACCGGTGGGATAATTTCACCAACACGGCCAAATGGGGCACCTGGGGTTTCAATAGCGTCGAAAGCATGTTGCAGGCCGGCCCGGAAGCCACCACCAACCTCACCGTGGCGCTGCCCGGCGCGCAGAGCAACACCGCTTACCGGCAGACCTTGCTGGGCCTGTACGTTCACGATACCGTGCGCTGGAGTTCGCAGCTCGACGTGAGCCTGGGCGTGCGCTACGAACTCACCAGCACGATCCATGAAAAGGACGGCAAAAGCGCAGCGCTGGTCGATATTGTCCGGGATTCTCAGCCGCTGACCGGCTCGCTGATGAAGGACAACCCCTCCCTCAAGAACTTCTCGCCCCGGTTTGGCATTACCTGGGCTCCTTGGAGCGGCCGCAGCACCCTCATCAGCTCCGGCTTTGGCATCTTCCACGACCAGATTCTTTATTACCTCGTCGATTCGGTGCGGAACACCACTCCGTTCTACCGGATTGCCGTGCTGACGAACCTGCGCGTGCAGGGCATCTATCCCGACGCGCTGGCCGCCGCCCAGTTGGGCACCTTCCGGCTCTCCACCAAGACGCTGGACTACGAAAATATCAAGCTGCCCACCGTGCTGCGGTACCACTTCACCATCCAGCAGCCCCTGGCCGGCTGGACCTTCCGGGCCGGCTACGTGGGCACGCGCGGCAATCACCTGATGCGCGGCTACGAGGCCAACCAGTTTCCGCCTCCGGTCCGGCTCCCCAACGGCTCGTGGTGCTTTCCGCCGGACGCCGCCACGGTTCGTCCCCAGGACATCAATCCCAACTGCCCGCCGGTGGTGGGCGCCGCCGCCGGGCCGGTGAACCAGGCGTTCAACAGCATCGAGCAGTACTCCACCGACGCCCAGTCCTTTTACAATTCTTTGCAGGTGGCCATCAACCGGACGCCGGCGCGGGGCATGTCGGTGCAGTTCAGCTACACCTGGTCGAAATCCGTGGACGACGCCTCCGGGCTGGCGCCCGGAGAGTTGCAGTTTGGATTCGACCGCAAGCTCGACCGCGGTCTCTCCAATGGGAATCAGGCGCACCGCATTGCGGTGAACTATTTCCTGACCAGCCCGCGAAACCTCGGTTCCCCGCTCCTGAACCGCCTGATCGGTCAATGGCGGCTGGGAGGCATTGTGGGCTGGCGGACCGGTTCGCCCTTTACGGCCCGGGTCAGCGTGCGCCGTCCAGGCTATCTGTTCTCCGCGACCCGAGCCAATCTGAATCCCGGCTTCAGCAATAATCCGACCTCCGGGATGTCGGCCGGCTGCCACGATACCAACGGGCGGAGAAATCTCCCGCCACGCGAGGTCGGAGACGCCCGTTACTACTTCGATCCCTGCGCCTTCGGCCTGCCCGCGCCCGGAACGCTGGGAAACGTCGCGCGTAATACCCTGATCACGGCAAACGTCTTCTCCATGGATCTCTCCTTACAGCGGGAATTTGTCCTGGGAGGGGAGAAACGCTTGCAGTTCCGGGCGGAGATGTTCAATGTGCCCAATCACCCGACGCTTTCGGGTCCGCCCACCGGCTCGCAATTCATCTTTACCGGGAGCAACGGCAACAGCAACTCGCGCATTGGGCAGATCACCCGCACGGTGACCACTTCCCGACAGTTGCAGTTCGCGCTGCGGCTGTCGTTCTGATCGTGCTGCCCTGGCTGATCCCGGCCCGCGGCAGCCCCTGCGCGGCCGCCGGCCGCTTAATTGCCCTTATGATGCTGGAAGACCGTGGTCTTCCCGTCGGCGGTGAACAGCAGCACGTCGTAAGCATCCTTGCGGTCGCCCATTTCCATCCCGGGAGAGCCGAGCGGCATGCCGGGCGCGGCCAGTCCCTTGGCGGCAGGCTTTTCTTTGAGCAAGCGAAGGATGTCGGCTGCCGGCACATGCCCTTCGATGGTATAGCCGCCAACAATCGCGGTGTGGCAGGACTCCAGTTCCTTGGGGACCCCGTAGCGCTCCTTGTACTCGGAAAGGTCGGCCACTTCGTGCACCGTCACCTGAAAGCCGTTGTTCTTGACATGCTCCACCCATTTGCCGCAGCAGCCGCAGGTGGCCGTCTTGTATACAGTCATCTTCGGGCCCTGGACGGCGTGCAATGACGCCGCCAGCAGCAGCCCAAACGACAGGCTGGCCAGCAGCAGGGAATGTCTTTTTTTCAGTGTCATCGTACCCCCTCGCAGTGATATCGCCAGTTGCATGGCGGCTTGCATAGCGAAACGATCATGGAAATGCGGCGCGAATCTGGCCGGTAAGCCGCAACAGTTCCAGGCGCGCTCGTTCGGCCTCGTAATCTGCGCTCAGCAGATTCACCCAGGCGCGGTTTTCTTCCGCGCGGGCCTGCTCCACCGCCAGCCGGTTGACGCGGCCTTCGTCAAACTCGGCCAGCGCAACGTCCAGCGACTTGCGCGCCAGATCCAGTTCCAGCCGGGAGACTTCGCGTCCCGCCGCTTGCTGCTGAATGGCCCCCCATAGCTCGCGCACCTGCCGCGCAATGGCTGCGCGCATTTCCTCGCGGCGATAACGGGCCGCGGCCAGATCCGCCTGCGCCTTCGAGATCCTCGCATTGTAGCTCTCGCGTTGGTAGATGGGAAGGACAATGGAGACCCCCAGGGTGGCGTTGTGCCGCTGGAAGCGCTGGAAGAACTCCTCATAGTTGTTGTGCTTGCTGAACAGGCCATACTGGCCGACCAGGTGGATGCGAGGCCAGCGGGTGCCCTCTTCGCTTTGCAGCCGGAACTCGAGCGCGCGCACCTGTTCCTCCGCGGCGCGGAGGCTGGGATTGTTTTCCAGCGCGCGGGCCGTCATGCTCTCCAGCGTATCCCCGGCGGGCAAGCCCGGAACCTCGGCGCCCTCCGTGAGAATGCCTTCGGACTGCGGAATGCCGGTCAGGTCGCGCAAACGGAATTCGAGCAGGGAAACCTGGTTCTCGACGGCGGCCAGCCGGCTGCGCGCCCGCGCCGCGCTCAGTTGGGCGCGGGTGGCCTCCATCGGCAGCTCCAGGCCGGCGGCCACGCGCTCCGCCGTGATCTGCTCCAGGGCCTGGAGATTCTGCGCCTCGTTGCGCAGGTATTCCATCGAGCGACGGCTGCGGTCCAGGTCCAGGTAGGTGAGCACGGTTTCCGCGACCACCTGATCCTGCGTTTCCACGAGGCTGCTGCCGGCGGCCTGGCGCATCTGCCCCGCCTGTCGCTCCAGGTTTCGCAGGTTTCTGTCAAAGAGGGCCGCCGAGGCGTTGATCTGAAAGATCGAGGGCGCCGAGCCTTCGATGCTCAGCGGAAAACCCGCGGAATAAGCCAGACCGGAGCCGAACAACACGCGCGGTCGGAAGCTCGACCGGGCTTCCTCGTGTTCGGCGGCGGCGCGGTCCGCGTCCGCTTGCGCCAGTTGGATCTGGCGGTTGTTGCGCAGCGCCAGATCAATGGCTTCCGTCAGGCTGAGGCGGCGGGAGGGCCCGGCGCCGGCGGTCTGGGCAAGCGCGGGGGGGAGCAAGGCGGCCAGACAGATGCCCGCCCACAGGAGGAGTTGCCCTGCCGACTGGGCGAGCAACCGCTGGATACCGCGGCGGCTTCCGACCGCTGCTGTTTGACTGCGAGCTAACGTCTTATTCATAGCGCAACGCTTCCGTAGGATTGAGTTTGCTGGCTCGCTCGGCGGGCAGCAGGCCGAAGACGACTCCCACCAGGCACGAGACCAGAAATGCAACAGAGATGGAAATGGGCGAGATGGGAATCACCAGGCCGTCGACAAACGATTGCGCCGTCCAGGGAATGCCCACGCCGACGACAATGCCCAGCAGTCCGCCGCCGATGCTGATGCAGAGCGCTTCGGTGAGGAACTGCCGCCGGATGGCCCGGCGGGTGGCGCCGAGCGCCATGCGCAGCCCGATCTCGCGGGTCCGCTCCGTGACCGTGACCAGCATGATGTTCATGATGCCGATGCCGCTGATCACCAGCGCAATGGCGGAAATCATCAACAGCACGACGGTCAGCGCCGTGGCGATGTTGCCGGCGGCGGCGAGAATTTCCGTCAGGTTCTCGGCGCGGTAGACCGCCTCCGGGCGGTGGCGGCGGCGGATGACCTCGAGTATCGCCTGGGTCGCTCCGGGGACGTAGCTGGCAGCGACCGCCGAGCCGTAAATCTGATCCACCGTGTCCGAGCCGGTCAGCAGGGTCATCACCGAGATGGGCATCATCAGCGTTTCGCGCTTGATCTCGGACTGGCCGAAGGTCTCCGCCCCCTCCTTAAAAATTCCGATGATGGTGAACTCCAGGCCCCGGACCTTGATCTTTTGCCCTTCCACCCATCCGTTGGGGAACAGCACCGCGGCCAGCGCTTCCGTGACCAGCCCCACTTTGTTGCGGCGCCGGTCATCGTCCTGGTCAAAAAACCGGCCGGCCAGAACTTTCAGGTTGCGGATGATACGGAAATCGGGGTCGGTGCCGATCAGCCGCACTTCGCGCTGGCGCCCTTCCAGCACCAGGGGCGCTTGTCCCTCGATGACGGCGGCGACCGCCCGCAGGTGGGGCACGGACTCCTTGACCGCCCGCAAATCGGCCAGCGTGAGGAAGTCGGAGATGGAAGAGGTGCCCGCCAGCGAGGGACCGCCTTCGTGATAGGCGTAAATGATATTGGAGCCGACTCCTTCGATCTGTCCCAGGACATAATCCCGGCTGGTGAGCGCGATGGTGGCCACCAGAATGACCGAGGCCGTTCCAATAACCATGCCGAGCGCCGTCAGGCCGGTGCGGACCTTGTTGGCGCGCAGCGCGTCATAAGCAAAACCGAAGGCGTCGGCCAGTTCGTTCAGCCGGGCGGCCAGAAACGGCCGCGGCGGAATCTCCTCCAGAGGGTTCTCCCTCAAGGGCGCTGTTTCCCGCAACATCTCGGGGGACATGCCGGATGCCTCCGGAACAAAGGCTACTCGTTCTCCACGCGCACGCGCAGGCCCTCGCGCAAGACGCCGTCGCCGGTCAGGGCTACCTCCTGGCCTTCCTGCAAACCCTCCACGATTTCCGCGCGGGTCGGATTCAGAATCCCGATCCGCACCGGCTGGCGGACCAGCACGCCATCGCGCACCAGGTAGACGTAGCGGCTGCTGTCATCGCCCAGAACCGCCTCGCGCGGCAGGGCCAGAACGCCGCTGCGGCTCTGCGTCACGATTTCGACGTTGAGGTTCATATTCGGGAGCAATTCGCCGTTGGGGTTGTCCACGGTGCAATCCACCTCGCCCACGGTGCGCGATCCGAGTTCCTTCACCTCAGCCGGCAGATGCTCCACCTGGCCTTGCCATTGGCGCCCCGGAAGACCGTCCCAGCGGATCAGCACGGGCTGCTGGACGGCCACGCGCCCCAGGTCCGGTTCGTCCACGAACACCCGGACCCGAATCCGGCTCACTTCGCCCACCCGCGCCAGCAGATCGCCGCGACGGACGTAATCGCCGGCGCGAACCCCCAGGGAATACACCACGCCGTCCAGGGGAGCAGCGACGGCGGTCGAACGGCTCCGGAACTCCGCGACCTGAAGAGCGGCCCGGGCGGCTTC
>DATMAF010000013.1:0-3600 GCA_035560315.1 Terriglobia bacterium
CGGAGAACTGTTGCTCGGCTTCCTCCTCTATCGCAATCAGGAAGGAGCCACGAAACTCTTCCATGATCAGGCGGTAACACAGTCCCCAGAACCATTGGTGGCGCTCGCTGAGGCGGAATTGGTGTTGAAAATCCAAGTCCACGGTATGCAAGTGCTCCTCCAGAGCCTGGCTGTGAAAGTCCAGCAGATCATAGTAGGCCTGCAAGGACCATTCGCTGTCCGGCCGCTGGCGGCGCGTCCACCGAACCAGCGCGTTGCCTGTCCGGTGCTGCTGGCGCGAGACGGAAAGCGTTTGGAAGGGAGGGGTCAAAACCGGCAGCAGGAGCGATTCGTCCGCTCCGCGCACTTGCACGCCGGTCTGAAACAGGACGGAATCCTTCGGGGTGGCAAACCAATCGGCCCGGAAGCCAAGGCTGCCGGCTTGCCAGGCGTCGGCAATCGGCTCGCGGGCAGCATCGACGGAATGGTCGCGCCGAAAATAGTTGCCGGAGATGCGGTAGGTGGCCGCGGAACCCAGCGTCCCGCCGTAGCGCGCATGGACTCTGGCCGGCTCGATGCTTCCGCTGCTGGCCGCGATCATCCCGCCCTGGGTCTCTTGCGAGGAACGGGTCAGGATGTTGATGACTCCGTTGACGGCGTTTGCCCCCCACAGCGTCGCCCCGGGCCCGCGAACCACCTCAATGCGCTCCACATCTTCCAGCAGAAGGTTCTGGACGTCCCAGTGAACGCCGGCAAACAACGGATCATAAACGGTGCGCCCGTCGATTAGCACCAACAGCTTGTTGGCATAGCGCTCGGCGAATCCGCGCACGCTGATGGCCCACCCGTAGGCGTCGACCTGCGCCACCTGAAGACCCGGCACCATGCGCAGCAGGTCGGGAATATTGGAGGCCCCGGAACGGCGAATATCCTCCTGCGTGATGACAAAGATCGCCGAGGGCGAGCGGAACAAGGGTTCCTGCCGCTTGACGGCGCTGATGACTTCGATGTTCAACAGCGCTTCGATGCCCATCTCGGCATAATTCGGAAGGGCCACCTGCGCCTCGATTGCCGCCGGGAAGATCAAAGCCACCAAAGACAAACCGCTGGCCAGCAGCATCTGCCAGCGGGAACGTCCGGCCGAGCATGCCGCCGGCGGCGTTGGAAATGGAATCGAAGTGAAACCGGCATTGTGGCGGTACATCCTGGAACTCCCGCTCGCAAGTTGCGTCGGGCTTTCTTCCGCAGACCGAGTGCCAATTATAACTATATTATAATGAATAGGTTACATAACAAAACGGGCTGGGTCGTTGTGCATTTTGGGAGCACAGTCCCATTTTGAAACACTCTGGCCGGGAAGCGAGCGTCCGATTCTGATGAACCGGAAAATGGCTTTTGATGTCTTGTAAAGGGAAAAACTGCTGGGGCGGTAGAAAGATCTAGCGCAGGAATCCGGGCAGCGTTGCTGGCGGGAGACCGAAACACTGCCCGGCGGATCGAGTTGCCGGGACGGGGCGTTTAATCCCGCCCACCCCCGCCTTCGGGCCGCTTCAGCAGCACGCTATTACCGTAGGGCCGCTGGTAGACCACAAAGTAGCGATCATCAAAGACGCCGAATTTCTCCGCCGGGTAAAAGGAAAGCGCGGCCATCCAATTGTCCACATCCGATTGATTCAGCCACATCCAGCTTCCCGGAGAGTCCTCGCGGTTTTTGTCGATGACCACGATGCGGCCATCCGGTTTGAGATACTTCGCCGTATTGTTCAGATGGGCCTGCCTCTTTTCAATCATGTGCAGGGTGCGATGGTAGAAAGCGACATCCACATTCTGAACCGGCAGCTTGGGGTCCTCGTACTCGCCCAACACCGTGCGGAGATTGGTGACCCCTTCTTTGCGGGCCTTTTCGGCCACATAGTCCAGCATCTTCTGGTCGATATCGACGGCATACAGGACTCCGTTGGGAGCAATGGCCTTGGCCATGGGAATGGAGAAGGTCCCGCTGCCGGAGCCGATGTCGGCCACAATGTCGCCCGGTTTCAGCCGCAGCTTTTCAATCACCTCGTTCACTTTCACAACCCGGGTCGGCCGCTCCATCCGCTCGATGTATTCCTCCGCCGGCCGCTGCTCCAACTGAAATCCCCAGGCATCACTGAGCCCCCATCCCGCCAAAACGCCGGCGGCCAGCGCGCACAGTCGCAGCATCGCTGTTTTCGTCATCTACATCCTCTCCTTTTCCTTTCCGCTCTTGGACTGGGTTTTGCTAGAATCCCGCAACCCCGTGGGAGCGGCCGTGGCCGGCTCCGCGACATCCCGCACGGGGGTGGTGCCCCCCGCTCCATCCGACTTGGCTGCGTCGTTTGGACAAACCCATTCGTCCGCTTCTTTGCAAACTACCGACCATTATCATATCCTTTTGCAAGCCGTGCGCTTAACCTTTTTCGCATCGCCTGCGGGACTGTTTTTTTGTGGGATTCCGCGCACCGGATTCCCGCTATTGCTTGCACTCCCACACTCTCCCTATTGTGCATTACTTTCTTTAGGACCGCCTCGCAGGTAGGAGTATACTGGGGCTAGGGAACATCCGAAAAAGGGGTGGATTGTCCTCCTGACGCATTGCGCACCGTTGGAAGCCCCCCTGATGGCAGAACTGCCGCGCAAGAGAGGGCAATGCGAGGGGATGGCTGTCGTCCCGGGAATGGAAGGATCATGATTCAATTGCGCCTTTCCAATCTGCGTGCGTTGTTTCGCAAATTCCAACCGCCGGCAGCGTCCGGCCGGGCGGCAGGATTCTGGTCAAACCGCCGGGTAGCCGTGGTGTCCTTCCTGGCGGCGCTGCCGGCGGCCTGGATGCTGGAACCGCTGCTGCCGAGCGCCGCCGTGCAGTCCGAAGCCCGCAAAGAAAAGCCCGCCGCGCTGGTGGATGGCGAGCCGATCTATGCCAGTGAATTTCTCCCGCAGATTGCCGCCAAGATCTACCAGGCGCAGCGGCAGGAATACGAGGTCAAGCGCAAGGCTCTGGAAGAAGTCATCAACAAACGCCTGCTAAAAGCCGAAGCCGAGGCGTTCGGCATGACCGAGGAGGAGTTGCTGCGGCAGGAGGTTGACAGCAGGGTGCCGGAGCCCTCCGATTCGGAAGTGGAGCAGCGCTTCGTGATGCTGATGTTTCGGGGCGGAGGGCAGATCGCCGAAACCAAGGAAGACGTGCGCGAGCAGTTGAAGCAGGCCAAGCTGGAAGCGGCGCGGCAGAGCTATTACCGGATGCTGCGTGAAAAGGGCCATGTGAAAATTCTGCTGCTGCCCCCGGCGCTGGAAGTGGATTGGGACCCCGGGCGGGTGCGGGGCAATCCCGACGCCAAGATCACGATGGTGGAGTTCTCGGATTTCCAGTGCCCCTACTGCGAGCAAGCCTATTTCATGGTCAAGCGGTTGCTCGAAAAATACGATGGCAAGCTCAAGCTGGCTTACCGCGATCTGCCGTTGCAGGAAATCAACTCCGGCACTCCGGGAGCGGCCGAGGCCTCGCGCTGCGCCGGCGAGCAGGGCAAGTTCTGGGAATACCACGATCTTCTGTTTGAACACCAGGACGAGTATGGCGAGGACGCCTTCCAGATGTTGGCCGAG
>DATMAF010000014.1:0-2620 GCA_035560315.1 Terriglobia bacterium
CAGCGGTTCCTGGAGCTGCAAGACCGCTTGATCGCCATGCGGGAAGAGATGCGCGCCCAGGCCATGCGCGATCCGCTGACGGGGCTGCTGAATCGCGCCGCGATTCTGGAGGCGTTGCACCGCGAGCTGGAGCGTTCCAGCCGCGAGGAAAAACCCGTGGGGCTGGTGCTGGCCGATCTCGACCACTTCAAGAAAATCAACGACTCCTTCGGGCATCTCGCCGGAGATGCCGTGTTGCGGGAAGCCGCCCGTCGCATGCTGGCCGTGGTGCGGCCCTACGACTTCATTGGCCGCTACGGCGGCGAAGAGTTCCTGATCGTTTTCCCCGGCGCGGGCACGGCGGACACCCTGGGACTGGCCGAGCGGCTGCGGCATTGTGTCCGCAACGGTCCCCTCGAGCTCCCCGAAGGGCCCATTGCCCTCAGCATGAGCCTGGGAGCCGGTTCCTTTGCCGGCGGCTCCCGGCGGGAGGTCAGCGCCGCTGTGCGCGCGGTGGATGAAGCGCTGTACCGAGCCAAGCGGGGCGGCAGGAATCGCACCGAACTGGCCGCCGAATCCCTCGCCGAGTACGCCGGCAACTCCCCGCAACGGGGGCCCTAGCGGAGGGGAACAAGCCCTCGTGCCGTGGGCACGAAATTCAGCTGCCCCGCGAGCGCAGCTTGTAGCCTCGCACCAGCAGAGAAATGGCCACCCAGAGGCAGACCACAACGATGGGGAACACCACGCCCGCCGGCCAGTACGCTGCCACCGCAGCAAAGACCATCAACACGACGGCGGCCAACGTCATGATGACCGCCTCGGCGGGTCCCAGTTCGCGGCGGTTGGTGATGGCGGCGCCGACGGTGTTGCCCAGCCGCAGCACCCCGGTGGCGGCGCGGCCGGCGCTGCCTCGGGCGGACCGCTTTCTGCGCCGCGGCGGCGCGCCGGTCTTGGTGACCAGCCGGGGCCGGCGCCTGGCGCTCAGCACGATCTCCGTGGCGCGCGACAGATCGTCAAGGTACGTCTCCTCCATCTGCCGGGCCAGCCGCTCGTTCTCGATCAAAAGGTCCAGTTCCCAATTCCCCAACCAGCTGGCGAGATTCAGGTTGGTGGAGCCGACGCGGGCCAGCCGCCCGTCCACGACCGCGGTCTTGGCGTGCATCATCAGGCCATTCCACTCAAACACCCGCACGCCCGCCTCCAGCAAGGGGCGGAATCCGGCGCGGGAGAGCGCCCGCATGATCGGGACGTCGCTGGCGCCCGGAACCAGCAGACGCACATCAACGCCGGAAAGAGCCGCGGCCCGCAGCGCCTGCACATAGGACGACGTGCCCAGAAAGTAGGCATCGCTGATCCAGATGGCGGAGCGCGCCAGTTGTGCCATCAACTGATCCAAGCGGTAGACGGCGCCGAAATTGGGCACGCCGGCCACGATGCGCAGATCCACATCCCCGGCGGGAGGCACATCCTCCTCCAGCGGAATCTCCTCCGGCGGAAGGGGCTGGCCCGCCGCCGCCCAGGCCTCGGCAAACGCCTGCTCCAACGCCGGCAGCGCCGGCCCCTGCAACTCCACTCCGGTGTCGCGCCACGGTTCCCTGCCGCGGGCAGGATCCCCCGCCCAGGGTTTGCCGACGCACAGTCCCGCCACGAATCCGATCCGGCCATCGACCGCAATCAGCTTGCGGTGATCCCGGCTGAGCCATCCGAAGGGGCTGTCCAGCCGCGGGGGATTGAAACAGCGCACCTCCACGCCGGATTCGGCCAGCCGGCGAAAGAAGCGCCGCGAGGTGTTGCCCAACGCGCCGAACCAGTCGTACAGCAGGCGGACGCTGACTCCCTGGCGCGCCTTCTCCGCCAGCAGGGCGGCGAACTGACGCCCCACATCGTCCTCATGAATGATGTAGGTCTCAAAGTGAATCCACCGCTCGGCGGATTCCATGGCGCGAAGCCACGCCGGGTAGTTCTCGGTGGCGTCCTTGAGGAGCCGGACGCGGTTGCCCGGGATCAAGGGTGCTCCCGTCGCCCGGCTGAGCGCCTGCTCTGTGAGGCGATGCAACGCCGCCGCCTGCGCCTCGTTCGGGGGCGATGGCGAGGAGTCTTTTCGGGTCCGCATCGGCGACGCTCCGCAGCAGCCGCAGGGTGGCTGGGGCCGCTGTTTCTATGATAGTCTAATCTTGCGGCTCGGCCGCGCTGCATGGAACCCAACGCCAGCGCCCTGCGCGTCGTCACCTACAACATCCACAAGTGCCGCGGCATGGACCGGAAGGTGCAGCCGGAGCGGATTGTGGAGGTCCTGCACCACATCGGCGCCGATGTGGTCGCTCTCCAGGAAGTGCTCAGCATCGAGAGCCGCCACCGGCGGGACGATCAGGCGCGTTTCATCGCCGAGGAACTGCGGCTCCACCAGGCGTTCGGGCACACGCGCTGGCTGCACGGCGGGCGCTACGGAAACGTGGTGTTGACGCGCTTCCCCATTCGCGTCAGCCGGAACTATGACCTGACCGCCCGCCGGCGCGAACCGCGCGGCTGCCTGCGCGTGGACATCCAACTGCACACCACCTTGCTGCATGTCTTCAACCTGCACCTGGGAACCGGATACCTCGAGCGGCGCCGCCAGGCCCGGCGACTGTGGCAGGAGCGC
>DATMAF010000015.1:0-5193 GCA_035560315.1 Terriglobia bacterium
CAGCAGGCCGTAGGTGCCCATCTTCAGCAGCACTCCCGCCAGGAGGACGGAGCCCGCCGTCGGCGCTTCCACGTGCGCGTCGGGGAGCCAGGTGTGAAACGGGAACAGGGGCACTTTGATTGCAAAGGCCGCAAAGAAGGCCAGAAAAAGCCACAACTGCTCGGCGGGCGCAAAGCGGACGGTGCCCGCCTCCACCACGCTCAGAATCGCGGGGTAATCAAACGTTCCGAAGCGGTGATACAGCCATAAAATGCCCACCAGCATCAGCAGCGAGCCCACCACCGTGTAGAGGAAAAATTTGAGAGCCGCATAAATGCGGCGCTCGTGGCCCCAGACGCCGATCAGGAAATACATGGGGACCAGCGAGACTTCCCAAAAAACGTAAAACAGAAACAGGTCCACGGAGACAAAGACGCCGAGGGTGCCGGTTTCGAGCAGCAGCAGGAAGAAGAAAAACTCCTTCACATGCTGCGTGACGGAATCCCAGGAGATCAGCACGCACAGCACGCTCAGGAATGTCACCAGCAGGATCAGGAAGAGGCTGATGCCATCCACCGCAACGTGATAGCGGATGGCGGGCGATTCGATCCAGACAACGTTGGTGGCAAACTGCCAGGCCGCCGAGCCGCCCTCGAAGCGCACCGCCAGCGGGATCGAGAGAAGAAACGCCAGCAGCGTAACGGCCAGCGCCGCCCGCCGCACGGTTTGCGTACGCTCCCGGGGAACCAGCAACAGGAGCAGCGCTCCCAGCGCCGGCAAAAACAACACCACGTTGAGCAGCAAACTCATGAAGCCACCAGCACCATGAAAACGATCAACGCCACGGAGCCCAGCGCCACCCAGCCCGCATAGGAGCGGAGGTTGCCGGATTGCATCCGGCGGGCGGCATCGCCCAGGCGGCGGGTCCGGCGGGCGACGGCGTTCACTGCCCCATCAATGGCCGCCACATCCACACCCTTCCAGAGCACTTCGCTGGCCCCCAGCACCAGCGGCCGGACGAATAAAAAATTGTAAAGCTCATCGACGTAATATTTGTTCGCCACCAAGCCATACAGGCCGCGGAATTGCGCGGCACACCGCGCCGGCAGCTCCGGGCGGCGCACGTAGAAAAGCCATGCCAGAGCAATCCCTGCCACCGACACGGCCAGCGAAACGCCGGTCGCAAACCATTCCGCAGCGGCCGCGTGTTCCGTGGCGTGCGCGGCTTCCGGAAACCCCGGCTGGAAAACGGGAGCCAGGAAGCGTCCCAAGCGGTCTTCGCCGCCCCAGAGCGCCGGAATGCCGATCCATCCGCCGGCCAGCGAGAGCAGCGCCAGGAGGAGCAACGGCCAGGTCATCATGGCCGGCGACTCGTGCGGCACAGCAGGCACGTGCCCGTCGCGGCTGCGGTCACGTGGCGCACCGTGGAAGGCGAGGAAAAATAGTCGAAACATATAAAACGACGTCAGGCCCGCGGTCAGGATGCCAACCATCCAAAACGCCGGGCCGCCGTGCGGGCTGGAAAACGCTTCCCACAGGATGGCGTCCTTGCTCCAAAAGCCCGCAAAGGGTGGGATGGCGGCGATGGCCAGGCACGCGATCAGCATGGTCCAGTAGGTGCGCGGCAGGTGCTGCTTGAGGCCGCCCATCCGACGCAGGTCCTGCTCGCCGTGCAGGCCGTGAATCACGCTACCGGCACCGAGAAAGAGCAGCGCCTTGAAGAAGGCATGCGTCATCAGGTGGAACACGCCCGCGGCAAAGGCCGCCACGCCGCAGGCCATCACCATGTAGCCGATCTGGCTGATGGTGGAATACGCCAGGACGCGTTTGATATCGGTCTGGGCCACGGCAATGGTGGCGGCATAGAGCGCCGTCAGCGCCCCGACCACCGCCACCACCAGCAGCGCCTGCGGCGCATGCAGGTACAGCACGGAAGAGCGCGCAATCACATAGACCCCGGCGGTGACCATGGTGGCGGCATGGATGAGCGCGCTGACGGGAGTCGGGCCGGCCATGGCGTCCGGCAGCCAGACGTAGAGGGGCACTTGGGCGGATTTGCCCGTCGCTCCCACGAGCAGCAGCAGACAGATCCAGGTGAGCCCGCCCATTTCGCCGGACTCAACGGGCCATTGCGCCGCCCGGGAAAAGACTTCCGTGAAGTGCAGCGAGTGGAACATCTGGTACATCAGGAGCAGGGCAATGAGAAATCCGAAGTCGCCCACGCGGTTTACCAGGAAAGCCTTCTTGCCGGCCGCGGCGGCCTCCGGCTTGCGGAAGTAGTACCCGATGAGCAGGTAGGAACACAGCCCGACTCCCTCCCAGCCGGCAAACAGCAGCAGGTAATTGCCGGCCAGGACCAGCAGGAGCATGAAGAAGACAAACAGGTTCAGGAAGGCAAAAAAACGATAAAAGCCCGGATCGCCCGCCATATAGCCGACGGCGTAGACGTGAATGAGCAGGCCCACGCCCGTCACAACCAGGATCATCACGGCGGAGAGCGGGTCGAGTTGCAAGTCGAATCCGACGCGGAAACCGGCGGCGGCAATCCAGGTCGGGTGGGTTTCCAGCACCGGCTGCGTCCCGAGCATCCACACAGCGCGCGCGGCCAGCAGCAAGGACAGCGCCATGCTGCCCAGCGCCACCGCCGCGACGCGGCGCTCCGAGGCGTTCCGGCCCGCCAGTCCGTTCCACGCGGCGCCGATCAGGGGCAGGGTGGGAATCAGCCACAAATAATAGTTGGAATCCATGTTCGGGCGGAGCTCCCAGCCTCACAATTTCATGCCGCTGATCTCGTCGGCGTTGAGCGTCTGCCGGTTCCGGAAGACCGCGATGATGATGGCCAGCCCGACGGAAGCCTCCGCTGCCGCCACCACCATGACAAAGAAAACAAAGATTTGGCCATCGAGCTGGCGGAACGCGTAGGACAACGTCACAAAGGTGAGATTCACCGCGTTCAGCATCAACTCCACGGACATGAAGATCGTGACAATGTTGCGCTTGAACAGGAAGCCGGCCACCCCCAATCCGAACAGAATGGCCGAGAGAACCAGGTAGTAGGAGAGAGGAACCATGGCTTGGGGGCCGCCGAACGACCGGCGGCGTCTTCAAACCTCCTTGCGGGCCAGCACCACGGCCCCGATGATCGCGACCAATATTAAAATCGAAACGACCTCAAACGGGAGCAGGTAGTCGAGAAACAGCCGCAGACCGATGCTGGCGGTCTGCCCCGGATAGTCGCCGAAGCGCACGACGGCGTCGGGCGGGACCTGGCGGAACAGGACGCTGGCCAGCAGGCCCAGCAGCATCACCACCAGCGGCATCCCGAATTGCCCCACCAAGCGGCTGCGGTGAGTGCGCGCTTCCTCGCCGGCGTTCAGCAGCATGATCACAAACACAAACAGCACCATGATCGCGCCGGCGTAGACAATCACCTGCACTGCGGCGATAAACTCGGCCCCCAGCATCAGATACAAAGAGGCCAGCGAAGCCATCACGCCGATCAACGAGAGAGCGCTATAGATGGGATGGCGCTGCAACAGCAGATTCACCGCGAATCCAATGGCTGCTCCCGCAAACAGGAAAAAGAAGATCTGGTACATCACGTGTGCGCCGGCCGCCTCCTAACTGTATTTCACGGCGAAGTACAGGCTGGTGCCCACCAGATTGGCAAGCGCCAGCGGCACCAGGACTTTCCAACCGAAGGCCATCAACTGATCGTAGCGGAAGCGGGGCAGTGTCCCCCGAATCCACACATAGAGAAAAAGGAAGCCGAGGACCTTGAGGGAAAACCACAGCAAGGGCAGCAGCATCCGCAGCCAGTCCGGGCCGAACAGCGGCCCATGCCATCCGCCCAGAAACAGCACCGTCGCCATGCAGGAAACCGCCACCATGTTGGCGTACTCGGCCAGGAAGAACATGGCGAACTTCATGCTGCTGTATTCGGTATGATAGCCCGCCACCAGTTCCGTCTCCGCCTCCGGGAGATCGAACGGGAGTCGGTTGGTCTCCGCGATGGCGGCCGTCAGATAGCAAAAAAAAGCGACAAACTGCGGAAAAATGTTCCATCGCGGCAGAAAACCAAAGTAGGTCCCCGACTGCGATTCGACAATCAGGCGCAGGCTGAGCGTGCCCGACAGCAGCAGCACGCCAACCAGGGCCAGGCCCATGGCCAGTTCGTAGCTGATCATCTGCGCGGAGCTGCGCAGGCCGCCGAGCAGGGAATACTTGCTGTTGGAGGACCAGCCCGCCAGGGCGATCCCATAAACTCCCATCGAGCTGACCGACAGCACGAACAGCAGGCCGATGTCGAGGTCCGCAATCTGAAACAGGGGGACGCCGCCGACTTCCACGGCGGGCCCAAAGGGAATCACCGCGAACGCCATCAGCGCGGTCCCCACGGCCAGCGCGGGAGCCGCCAGATAGACCGTGCGGAACGCGCCGGCCGGCGTGATGTCCTCCTTGGTCAGCAGCTTGATGGCGTCTGCCAGCGGCTGCAGCAGGCCATGCGGTCCCACGCGCGTGGGTCCCCAGCGGGATTGCATGTGCGCCACGACCTTGCGCTCAAACCAGACGACATAGGCCACCACCGTGAGCAGAACCAGCAGCACCACCGCAATTTTGACCAGAGTGAGGAGCAGAGCGGCAATCATCAGCGATCCTCAAAGAGCGCGTTCGTTTTGTGGCCTCGTCTGCGCATGGCGCTCAAGCTGGGTCCAGCCGGCCGCGGCGGCCGCGTTCCGGAATTCTCTGCAAAATCCCGCTGTAACGGGAAAGCGTGCCAGAGGTGAACAGCGTGTCGCCGGCGGAATGAATCTGCCCGCGCCCGTCGCCCTCCATCGCTGAGCGGGCCAGGAAGGGCGTCAGCGGCTCGGCGGCTCCGGTGAGAATGCCGGCAAGGGAAACGCCGTAGCCCGGCACCAGATCATGAATCTCTTGGAACACCTCATCACTGTGCGTCGGCTTGAGGGATGCGCCGAGCGCAGCCGCCAGGTCCTGAAAGATGCGCAGGTCGGTGCGCGTGCCCAGCATCTCGATTCCCTTGCGCAGCCGCTGCACCTCGCCGCAGGTGTTGGTCTTGGTGCCTGTTTTTTCATACGAACTGGCAGCGGGGAGCACCACGTCGGCGGCTTGGGCCGTCTCGGTAAGAAATAAATCCTGCACCACCAGGAAGGTCTTCCCGCGCATCGTCGCCGGGTCCTTCGCTTTGCAAGGATT
>DATMAF010000016.1:0-2615 GCA_035560315.1 Terriglobia bacterium
CAGGCCGCTGGGATACAATAAAAACGGCCGGCGACAGGAGTGGCCCTATGCCCGAGAGCGTCCAGCAACTGTTTTCGAATCTGCCGCCGCTGACCCTGGCGGCGGCGCTGGACATCCTGATTCTTTCCCTGGTGATCTACCAGCTTCTGCTGCTGATCAAAGGACTGGGAAGCGCCCAGTTTCTGGTGTGGATGGGGTTGCTGGCGGCGGTGTACTACGGCGCGCGCTGGGGGCGGTTGCAGGTGCTGACCTGGCTGATGGGAACGCTCTTCCCTTATTTGCTGCTGGGTCTGGTGGTGTTGTTTCAGGCCGAGATTCGCCGCTGGATGGCCCGCATCAGCCGCAACCCGTTTGGCGCGCGGCTCTCTTCGCTGGAAGCGCGTTTTGTGACGGAAGACATATTGATGGCCGTCAGTCGTCTCGCCGCGGACCGCATCGGAGCCTTGATTGTGCTGGAGCGGGAAACTTCCCTGCGCACGTATACCGAAAGCGGCATCCCGCTGAACGCCCGGCTCAGCCACGACCTGCTGCTGACCATCTTTCAGCGCCGCGCCCCGCTGCATGATGGCGCCGTCATCTTGCGCAAGGATACGGTGGTAGCGGCGGCTTGCTTCCTGCCCCTGAGCGTCAATCCGATCTGGGGCACGCAACTGGGGACGCGCCACCGCGCCGCGGTCGGGATCACGGAAGAGACCGACGCCATCGCCATTGCCGTTTCGGAGGAAACCGGCGCGATCTCGATCGCCGTCAGCGGTTCGATCGAGCTGGACATTTCCCTGGAGCGGCTTGCCGAACGCTTGGGAGAACTGCTGGGCCATCCAGCGGCCTCCGCCACGCTGCTTCCGGGAGCCGGCTCCCCGCTGGAGTCCTCCTCTCCCGCCCGGGCCGGCGGAGCGGCCGCCCACGAACCGCGATGAACTGGATCCGAGGATTTTTTACCAATCATCCGGGGTTAAAGCTTCTGGCGCTGCTGCTGGCGTTCCTCATCTGGAGCGCCGTGGGCGGCGACGTGGCCACCGAGGTGTTGCTGCAAGTGCCGGTGGAGTTTCGGAACGTCCCCCAGGGCGTCTCCTACCAGGCTGAGCCGACGCGCGTGGAACTGCGCGTCCGCGGGCCGCGTTGGATGGTGCGCCAGGCGGCGGAGCGGGACTTCTCTGTGCCGGTGGATCTGTCGGCCATGACCACTCCCGGCGCGCACCGGGTCGTGTTGCAGCCCGCCAGCGTGGAGGCCCCCGGCGCACTGGAGATTATGGACATCTCGCCCGCCGAGCTACACTTGATGATTACCATGCGGGAGGCCCGCTAAGGCCGCTCGTTCGGGATGAACCATTGGCGGAAAAAAAATTCTTTGGCACGGACGGGATTCGCGGAGTCGCCGGGGAGCCCCCCTTGGATCCGCGGACGATTTTCATTATCGGAACCAGCCTGGGGAGTTTTCTGTCCGCGCGCGGCGACAGCCCCCGGGTGCTGATCGGAGAGGACACCCGGGAATCCAGCCGGTGGATCGGGGAGACCCTGGCGGCCGGGCTGCGGGAATCCGGGGTGGAATGCCGTTCCGCCGGCGTGCTGACGACCCCCGGGCTGGCCTACCTCACCGCCGCCGAGCGCTTCGCCTGCGGCGCCATGATTTCCGCTTCGCACAATCCCTATCAGGACAACGGCATCAAACTGTTCGAGTCGAGCGGATATAAGCTCGCCGACACCGACGAACTGGCAGTCGAGCAGCTCCTGCTGGCGGCCATTTCCAACGGCCATCCCGTGAGCCCCTATCGCCTCCCGCTTTCGCCGCAGCACAGCCTGGCGCAATCCTATGTGGAGTTTCTCCGGCGGCGCGCGCAGGGCATCAAACCGTCTCCCGTCCGCCGGCTGATTCTCGACTGCGCCAACGGTTCCGCGGCCGCTCTGGCCACAGAAGTGTTCTCTGGTCTGGGACTGCGCTTGCAACTGATCGCCGCCGCGCCGGACGGGCGCAACATCAACCGGCACTGCGGCTCCCTGCACATGGAGAATGTGCGGCGCGCCGTGCTGGCCGAGAACGCCGACCTGGGGGTGGCCTTCGACGGCGATGCCGACCGGGCCCTGTTCGTGACCGGCTCCGGCCGCATTGTCAACGGCGACGGCGTGCTGCTGATCGCCAGCCGCTACCGCCAGCGGCGCGGCGAGCTTCCCGGCGGTGTGGTGGTGGGGACGCTGATGACCAATCTCGGCTTGGAGCGCGCCTTGGAAGGCGAGGGCCTGCGGCTGGTGCGCACTCCGGTGGGCGACAAGTACGTGCTGGAAGAGTTGCAGCGGCGGGGCGCGTCCCTGGGGGGCGAGCAGTCGGGCCACATCATCTTCCGCGACCTGGCCACCACCGGAGACGGCCTGCTGACCGCGGTGGAGATGCTCCGCATCGTCTCGGAAACCGGGCAGGACCTGGAACGCCTGCTCGAGGGATTCCGGGAATATCCGCAAGTCATTCGCAACCTGGCGGTGCGGGAGAAAATTCCCCTCGCCGAGTTGCCCGCCTTGCAAGAGCAGATTCGCGCCAGCGAGCAAAGCCTGGGGGCGCGGGGGCGCATTGTGGTGCGCTACAGCGGCACCGAGCCGCTGCTGCGCGTGATGGTGGAGGCGGA
>DATMAF010000017.1:0-5697 GCA_035560315.1 Terriglobia bacterium
GTGAGCCAGCAAGCGGACATTGTAAAAAACAGCAAACAACGGCAGCAGCAGCAGCTCCAGCAGTCCGAGGAACAGCAGATTGCTGGCCAGCTTGCCCACATAGATGGCGGCCGGCGGGACGGGCGCCAGTCGCAGTCCGAACAGGCAATCGTTGGGAACCTCCCGGGCAAAGGTCCGGCTTAAGGCCAGCATTCCGGAAAACGCAAACGCCACCCACAACAGGCCGCCGGAAAGAGCCCGCGCCTCGGCGGAGGTCGGCTCGAAGGCCATGCTGAAAATGACGATCACCAGCAGCGCAAACACCGCCGCGGAGTTGAAGACTTCCTTGGTGCGGAACTCGGCCTTCAAGTCTTTGCGCAGGATGGCCCAGACCGCGGCCCCAAAACCGACCGGCAGGGCGGTGCTAACTGCCGCGTCGGCGCGGGGCATCGGATGAGAAGGTGGCGCGGCGGTTTTCATGGCGTGGAACTCATTTCTGCCGGCGGAAGGCTTCTGGAAAGCGGCGGCGCTCCGGCGGAATCCGGAACGGCCAAGGACCGTTTCAGGAACCGCGGGGCATCGCGCCGGCCGGAACCGACTGCAACGCCGCGCGGCGCTGCGCGATCAGGGCGAGCAGCTCTTTGTGCGGTTCGGCGAACTTGAGGACGCCTTCGCGCACCAGCGTTTCCTCCAACGGTTGCAGATCGACCAGCCGGTCCACCTCCTCAAGGACGCTGGCCGGAGGCATCTGATCGACCGCACGCTGGATGGTCCGGCCCGACCGTTCCACGGCTTCGTTGGTGGCAGGGGGGTTCGTCTCGATGTCGGCGCCTGCCAGGGCCACGACATACTTGGTGGGGTCGTCGCCCGGATGTTTCGTGCCCGTGCTGGCAAATACGATCTCCTGCCGCAGCGGCAGCCGGTGCTGGCTCCAGAATTCGGTGTTCTCCCGCCAGATCCTCTTGGCAAGGATGATGCCGACCAAGCCCTGCGCGGCCGGAGACAATGCGGCCACCTTCTGGGCGGTGTAGACATCGACCCGGCTGACAAACACGCTATAGACCGATTTGAACCGTTCGCGGGAGGCCAGTTGCTGCGCTCCCGCCCATACGGCGGTCCGGGCGGCGCGATACTGGCGGGGCGTGAACAGCAGCGTAACGTTCAGGGGGACCCCGGCCGCCGCCAGCGGGGCAAGGGACTCAATGCCCGCGGGAGTGGCCGGAACCTTGATGAGGCGATTCGCATGTCCGGCGCTCCAGCGCTGTCCCAGTTCCACATAGCGGCGGACGCGCTCGGCGTGCGGGAGCGCCAGCGCCGGATCCTCAATCAACGGGTCGAGCTCGAAGCTGACGTAACCGTCCTCGCCCTGCGTGGCTTCATAGACCGGCCGGAAAATCTCCTGGGCCTGGCGCACCAGCAGGTCCGTCAGTTCCCAAGCAATCTGATCGTCGCTTCGGCCGCGCTCCAAGGCCTCCCGGATTTCCCGGTCGTACCGGCCCGTCTTGATGATATCGGCGACGATGATGGGATTCGAAGTGGCGCCGGTGGCTCCGTACTGCCGGCTGCGCAACAGAAACTCCGGGTCAATGGAGTCGAGCCAAAGCTTCGTCCCGCTTTCGATTAATGACCGCAGTCCGGTCGCCATGATCTCGCCGCCTCCCGGTGTGGGCGTCAACGCGCCCGCCGGCATAGAGTATATCAATTTTCTTTCCGGCAAACCTGCTTGACACCGTGCGCCTCAAATGATAAGTACCTAGCCAGATCGCAGGACAAATTTCCCGTGGGGGGCACTCATGAAACGGCACTCTGTTGTCCGCGCCGTCTGCATCGCCGGCATCCTCTGGCTGAGCTCCGCTGCTTGGGGGCAAGACGCGGCGGAACTGCGGCGCAAGCTCGAGCTGCTGGAAGCCTACCCTGACCTCATCGTGGTGAACGGCAAGATTCACACCATGGATGCGAATCTCAGCCAGGTGCAGGCCATGGCCGTCCGCAACAGCCGCATCCTGGCGCTGGGCGGCAATGATCAGATTCGCTTCCTGGCCGGGCCCCAGACCCGGGTGATCGACGCGAAGGGCCGCCTGGTGCTTCCGGCCCTGGTGGACAGCCATACCCATCCCAATCTGTGGGGCGTGCAGCACTGGCTGGGGGCAAAAGGCAAGGAACTCGCCAAAGAATTCAATCTGCCGGAACTGGCCTCCGAACTGGTGCGCGCCAGCGACAACGCCGGGGTCTTGCGCGGCGTTGAGCGCACGGCCGCCCGGCGCGCTCAGGAGCTGGGTCCCGGCAAGTGGATCGTGATCTACGTCTTTGGGCCGGAAGGGTCGACCCTGGAACAATGGCAAAAAATGTTTAACCCGCGACGGTCTTCCCTCACCCGGCAGTTCCTGGACTCCGTGGCGCCGAATAATCCGCTCATCGTGTTCACCGGCGGCGGCACCGGTGAAAACGTGCACAACAGCCGAGCCGCAGAGGAATGGGTTCGCATCATCGGCGCAGAGCAAACGCAGGGCTTGATGGAGGCTCCGCAACTGCTGTGGGATATCCTGCTGCGCGACCGGGAAGACGTGGCCATGGCCATCATGAAGCGCGAGATGCTGGAATGCCTTTCGGCGCACGGCATTGGCACGTTCGGGGACCGCTACGACCGTTCCCTGGCCAGCGCGCGCATCATCCGCCTGCTGCACGAACGGGGCGAGCTGCCGGTGCGCTGGGGCTACTTTGTCAGCTCGGGTTCCAATACCGTGGGGAAGTATGAAAAGCTGCCCGGCACAACCCCCGATCAGGTGGCGCTGCTGGTCCAGGAGATGCTGACCCACGAGATTCCCGACTTCCGGGGCGTGGGCAACGACTACATCTGGATGGCGGGCACCGCCAACGAAGCTTGGGAACGCAACGGCAGCAACCGCGGCGAAGGCATCGCCTGCACCAAGGCGGAACTGCCTCCCGAGAGCGCGCGCAAACCGGGCCAGGTATGGGCTCCCTTGCGAAGCTGCGCCGCCGGCATCAATTACGAAGAGCAGGACGGCTACACCTCCGAGCGGGAAATTCTGGAGCGCAGGCTCCGGCCGGGCTTTCTCCATGGCTACAGCGACGGCACCTACGACGCGCTGTTCCACATGCTGGACCAGGCCGTCGCCAAGGGACAATTCACGGTCGAGGAAATCCGCGCCATGCGCATCGGCACGGAGCACAATCCCATCATCCGCCCGGACCAGATTCCTTTGTTCGCAAAATACAACATCATGCCCAGCTTTAATGGCTACCAGCTTCAGGGCGACATCAAGGGAGGCGCCTTCCTGCAAACCTACGGCGAGAAGGTGCTGAGCTGGCTGGGGCCGATCAAAAGCCTGGTGGATGCGGGGGTGCGGCCCCCGTTCAACACCGATCTGCACCTGACCGATCTGGGGCCGGAGTGGAAAAGCATGGAGAGCCCCGAAGCCTGGCGCGGCAGCATCTGGGCCATCATGGAGTTCTACCTCACCCGCTACATGCCGAGCGATGGGCTGATCTATACCAAGTCGGAAGCCATTGACAAGACCACCATGATGAAAGCCGCTACCATCTGGAGCGCCGAACTGCTTTTGAAGGAAAAGGATATCGGCTCGCTTGAGAAAGGCAAGCTGGCTGATTTCATCATCCTCGACAAGGATTACTTTACGATTCCGGAGGACCAGGTGCATACGATTCGCAACCTGCTGACGGTGGTTGGCGGCAAGATCACGTATCAAGCGCCCAATTTTTAGCATCGGGCAGTTCAGGCACAGAGGCGTCCCCTCTCAGGCGATCAAGGGGTGGTTTTCTGCCGCCTCCGCCCTTTTTCTTGTCATGGGAAATTTATTCCGCCGTCATTGTTTCAGAGTGGTGGAGCCCTCGGGTGGATGTAGAATAGCTCCACTCATCCGGGAGACGCTGTCCCGGTGGCGCTCAGCATCGGCGGAGTCCTCTCGAATACCGTCACAATCGCCGTGCAGTAGAGGAGCCCTGACCAGCGCGCGGCCGGCGTCGGCGGCAGGAAGGGAGCGCGCCCGGCGGCCTCAGGGTTTGCAGATACTGTGAACCGCCCGCCCGTCAACATACTCCCAGGGTTGTTTGGCCGTGACGACTTCGTTGCATTCCGGGCAGATGCCAATGGTGCGGCTCTCCGAGTCCCGCAAGAAGTGCGCCAGCTTCTGTTTGGCTCGCACCACCTTGGCGTGATCCGGCCCCAGGGCCTTTTCCATAATCGCCACCGACTCCCGGTATAGTTTCCGGGCAAACTCCGTCTTGCCCTGCACCAGATAGAGCTTGGCCAGATTGCTCTTGGGCGTAGCCAGCTTGGGGTGCTGCGGTCCCACGGATTGTTCCAGCACTTTCAGCGCCCGCTCATATAACGGCTGGGATTCCTCATACTTGTTTTGATCGAAGAGCACCCGGGCCAGATTGTTCAGGATCAACCCCAATTCCAGATTGGGTCCGGAATAAAGCTTCTAGGAGGAAGCCAGCGCCCGCCGGTAAAGAGTTTCCGCTTCCTCATAGCTGTTCCAGGAATGGTACAGCACCGCCAGCCGGTGCATGACCTTGGCGTATTCCGGATCGGTCCGTTCGAGGAGTTGTTCGGACTGTTGCCGCAGCGTTTGCAACTTGGTCTTCTCCGCCGCTGTCGGTGTTCGGCTTTTCCCTTTCCGTCCCCCTTCCAGAGCGGTATCGGTGGCTTTCAGCATGCGCAGCATTTCCGGCGAGACCTTTTTGGATCGGGTCAGCATCGGGAAATCGGCTTGGTTCTCCATCACGGCGGCCCCCCCTGGGGTGATTCCCCTTAGCGGAATGATTGATTTCCCAAAGGATAATGAGTGGCGGGCCGTAATGCAAGCAAGGTCTGCCGTCGATTGTTCCTGCGGAGTGACACGGAAACCGTCCTGAGCGTGCCGCTGCCGGTACACGATCCCGGCAAGAATCGCCAACGCGCGCAATCGGAAGTCAACACGCCTGCGATGGGCGATGGTGGCTGATCGTGCCGTTTGTTGCGTCCTCCGGCGCCGAAAGGTTCCCGGCGTTAACAAGCTCGTGCACACGACCGCGACAAGGCACGAAAGGCCGGCGGAGGAAGCCTCCCTGGTGTATACTTTCCCCTAAGCATCACAGGCGCCGGGAGCCCTGCGGGGCTGCCCGCAAAGAGGAGGGGGCACATGAGTCGGTGGGCACAAGTTTTCGTGCTGCTGGTTGCGGCGGCGACAACCGCCGGGGCGCAAAGCCGGCCGCGCGTGGCCATTTTCGATTTTGACTACGCGACGGTTCACGATTCCATCGGAACGCTGTTCGGAAGAGATGTGGACGTGGGCCAGGGCGTGGCCGACCTGCTGGTGAAGAATCTGGTGAAAAGCGGCAAGTATTCCGTGATCGAGCGCGAGCAACTCGACAAGATCCTGGCCGAGCAGAACTTCTCAAACAGCGATCGGGCCGATCCCAACACGGCAGCCAAGATCGGCAAAATCCTGGGCGTGGACGCCATCATCATCGGCAGCATCACGCAGTTCGGCCGCGACGATAAGGCCACCAACGTGGGCGGCGGGGGCTTCCGGATCGGCTGCTTCGGCATCGGTGGCGTATCGCGCAAGGAGAGCAACGCCGTGGTGGCCGTAGACGCCCGCATTGTCAACATTGACACGGCGGAGATCATGGCGGTCGCCGAGGGCAAGGGCCAATCCAAGCGCTCCGGCACCTCACTGCTGGGCGCCGGGG
>DATMAF010000018.1:0-9691 GCA_035560315.1 Terriglobia bacterium
CCTATCTGATCCCCAGCCTGTTCACGATGGCCAATGTCTTCTGCGGCTACTACGCCCTGACCGAGGCGTTCAAGGCCGGCACGCTGGCGGGGATGAATCCGGAAGCTGCGGCGCTGCACTTTGATTACGCCGCCAAAGCGATCGGATTCGCCGTCTTGTTTGACGGGCTGGACGGACGGATCGCGCGGCTGATGAAAACCACCAGTTCCTTCGGCACGGAACTGGACTCGCTGGCCGACACCATTACTTTTGGAATCGCCCCGGCCTTCCTGGCCTTTTCCTGGGGAGTCCGGGCGGTGCTGCCGGAGCCCGGGACCTGGCTCACAGCGCATTTGGTTTCGGCCGGATGGATCATCAGCTTTCTGTTCGTGATTTGCAGCGCCGCCCGGCTGGCCCGGTTTAACATTCAGAGCGCCCACGGCGAGTCCCGCACGGAGCGGCTCGAACATCGGCATTTTGTCGGTCTGCCCACTCCGGCCGCGGCCGGGCTGGTGGCGGCCATTGTTCACGTTCACGGCGGAATGCCGGTGGACAATCCCTGGTGGGTTCCGTTCTGGCTGCTGCTGCTGACCGCCACGGCGACCTTGATGGTCAGCACGTGGCGCTATTACAGCTTTAAGCACTGGGACCTGCAAAAGCGGCATAAGTTCGTGGTCGTGATTGTGCTGGGGGCGATCGTCGGGCTCATCTGGTTTTACTCCCGGCCGGTGCTGCTGCTGATCGCAACAACCTATGTGCTGTCGGGAGTGGTCGCCAAGCTCTCCCATTCCTGGCGGAGAACGCGCGCCGAGTCCCGGCTGCCGGCGCGCGACATCCGGGACTCCCGTTCCAAAGCGCATTGAACGCCATGGCCATCGCTTCCCAGACCGGTGAATGGAGTATCTGCCTGCTGGGAGCCTCCACGCTTCAGGGAAAGGAAGTGAAGGCGGTCTTGGAGGAAAGCCATGCCCCCATCAAGCGGCTGCTGCTGCTGGACGCGGAGGATTGGCAGGGCAGCTTGACGGAGTTCGATGGCGAGCCAGCGGTGGTGCAGGCGGCGGCCGCCGACGCCTTTGAGGGGATTGGCCTGGCCATGTTCGCCTCCGATGCCGCCTTGACACAGCAGCACTGGCGCCAGGCGCAAGCCGCCGGCTGCCGCATTATCGATTTGAGCTACGGCCTGGAGGCGGAGCCGGGCGCCTGCATCGCCGCCCCGCTGCTGGAGGACCGCGACCCGGACATGGGAACCCCCTGGCGGAGTCCCGCTGTCCTTTATATCGCAGCGCATCCCATGGCCCTGGCTCTGGCCGGGATCCTCAACCGCATTTCGCGGCGCTCCCCCATCGTTCGCGCCGCCGCTACCTTGTTCGAGCCGGCCAGCGAACGAGGCCAGCCCGGGGTGGCGGAACTCCACGAACAGACCGTCAGCCTGCTTTCGTTCCACGAGATCCCGCGGACAGTCTTCGACGCCCAGGTCTCGTTCAACCTGCTGGCCTGCAACGGGCCGGAAGCGCGGCCCACGCTGCGGGAAATCCAGGAACGCATTGCCAGGCATACCGCCGCGTTGTTGCGGCCGGGCGTTTCCCAGCCTTCGATGCGGCTGGTCCAGGCGCCGGTCTTCCATGGCTATTCGTTCAGTTGCTGGCTGGAACTGGCCGAGCCCCTTGAGCCGCCGGAGATTGCCGCCGCCATGCAGGGAGAACCGTTCACTGTTTGCCCGCCGGGGGACTCTCCCAGCGCCGTTTCCACGGCCGGCTCCAATACCATTGCCCTGGCGGGCATTGACCGCGATGCCGCCCGTCCCGCAGGTTACTGGCTGTGGGGAGCCTTTGACAATCTGCGCCTGGCGGCTCGAAACGCCGTTTGCATTGCCGGGCGGGCAATGCAAGCAAGCCCCTCCGAAGGGCTGAGGCCGCCCCGCAGCGCCGCCGTACAGCCATGAAGCCGCTTCCGGCATTCCTGATCCTTGCCGGCCTGCTGAGCAGCCCGGGGTGCGGCTACCGCTTCGCCGGGCAAAGTTCCTCCAGCTTGCCACCCTCCATCCGCACCATCGCGGTGCTGCCGTTTGAAAACCAAACGCTGACATTCAAGATCGAACAGACCCTCACCAGCGCGGTGGTGCGGGAATTGCTGGCGCGCAGCCCCTACCGCGTGCAGTCGGAACCCCAGGGAAGCGATGCCACGCTGCACGGAACGGTGCTTTCCATCTACTCCAGTCCCATCCTGTTCAATCCCGAGAGCGGCCGCACCACGGAGGTGCTGCTGACGGTGAGTCTGCGGCTGCGGCTGGTCTCCAACACCAGCGGGGAAGTCCTGTTCGAGGCCAGCGATTGGGTTTACCGGGAACCGTATCAGGTCAGCCAGGATCCGGCCACCTACTTTGGAGAAAACCAGCCGGCCCTGGAACGGCTGAGCCGGCAGGTGGCCGGCAGCCTGGTCTCCGCGCTCATGGAAGGGTTTCCAGTGTCCAAATAGCGGCATGGTGATTTCCGCACAGCGCGCCATCGAAACCATCTCCCGGGGAGACGTTGCCTCCGGCTATCTCCTGCTGGGCCAGGAGCTCTACTGGCGCGACCGCGTCTGGGCGGCCTTGCGCCAGGCCGTCGGGCTGGAGAGCGGCGGAGCCGGAATCGAAGAAATGGATTTGCGACAGACCTCGCTGGAGGCCATCCTGGCTCGCGCCGCCGAGCGCAGCCTGTGGACCCCGCGCCAGCTCCTGCTGGTCCGCAATGCCCAGTCCTTGGCGCTCTCCCGCTCGCTGGAATTGGCGCAGGACTATTTCCGGAATCCCAGCCCCGATACGGTCCTGGTGTTCGAGATGGACGACGTGGACCTGGATGCCGCCGACTGGCGCGAGCGGGAAAAGATCAAAACGCGCCAGGAGCATTGGGAGTCCTTTTGCGAGGTGGTCTTGTTAGCCTCCCCGCCGCTGCGGGAATCGATTGCGATCGTCCAGCAGGAAGCCGCCGCGCGCGGCGGCAAGATCGCTCCGGAGGCCGCCGAGCGGCTGCTTGCGTTCTGCGACCGGGATCTCGGGCGGGTGGTGATGGAACTGGAAAAGCTCTGCCTGTATGCGAACGGATCGGAGATCCGCCCGGAGGCGGTCGAACTGCTGTCGGGGCGCCTGGGCAGCGCTCCCGCGATGTCGCTGCCGGAGGCGATTGGAAGCGGTGACGCGTCGAAGCTGTTGGAAGCGCTGGCAGCCTTGGTCCCCAAAGGGGCGTACCTCCCGCTCACGTTGGCGGAAGTGACCCGCTACCTGCGCCAGTTGTTGTTGTTGCAGCAGCGCCGCATTCGCGATCCGCGGGAGGCTTCCCGGATCCTGTGGAGCGCGCGGCTGCCGGCGCCGCCGGCACTGCTGCCGGAACTGTTGCGGCAGGCGCGCGCCTTTCCGCCCGCGCATCTGCTGCGGTGCTTCCGGGAGGCCTGGCGGGCGGAACAGATGCTGCGTTCCTCGCCCGCCGACGAGCGGCTGGTCGTCGAACGCTTCCTGCTGACGATGGCTGCCCCGCTGCGGGAACGCCGGACAGAGGCGCGGCTACGCTAGCCCTCCAGGTTTCCGCTCTTCCACATTGTCTCCGCAAGAAAGAAAAAAGGCGAGCGCTCATAATGCAATTGGGCTGGGGTGAGCGCCCGCCTCGTAACGGGGATGACTAGAATACGCACGGGGGAGAAAACCGGTTTCACAAAAATTTTATTTTTGCGGTCCAGCTATCGCTCCCCCCATTTCAGTTTGCTGCGCAACACTTCATAGAACTGCTTGCTGGCGGGGCGAACCAGATTAATGCAATGGGAGGAGAGCGCGCATGCGACCTTGTCCCCGCTGTGCAGCGCCAACCCCACCTGGCCGTCCACCGTCAGAAACACCGATTCGGCTTCCGTCTTTACCACCACCTCAACCCGCGACTGGTCCGACACCACCAGCGGCCGGTTGGTGAGCGTGTGCGAACAGATGGGAGTGATGATAAAGGCCTCCACCGCCGGATGCACGATCGGCCCTCCGGCGGCCAGGCAATAGGCCGTAGAGCCGGTAGGAGTCGATACGATCAACCCGTCCGCCTTAAACAGATTCAGGAACCGGCCGTCGATGTAGGTCTCAAAGTCGGAGATGCGGGAGATGGCGCCCTTGTTCAAAACCGCATCATTCAAGGCGTGGTAAGCGATGGATTCACAGCCAGAACGAACCACATTAATTTGCAACATTTTACGACGATCAATTTGGTGTTCTGCCTTCAATACTTGCAGGAGGCTCTCGTAGAGCTCTCCGATCGTAACCGCGGTAAGAAATCCGAGGCTGCCCAAGTTCACGGCCAAAATCGGGATGTCAAAGGGCCGGACATGGCGCGCGGCGGCCAGCAACGTTCCATCGCCTCCCAGGACAATGACTAGATCGCACCGCGCCACCAGTTCCGCTCGAGCCAGGATGGGGCACGTCAGGCGCGAGCGGTAGGCGGGATCGAGACTTCCCGCCGTTTCGCGATCCAGCAGCGTTCGGATTGATCGGGCTTCCAGCCAGGAAATCAATTCGGGAACCAGTTCAGCCAATGCGGGCTGCCGCGGCTTGGAGATCACCCCGACGGTCTGAATTTGTTTCGGAGTCGTCATGTCGGATGCACCACCGCGGTGTCGGCCGCCGGCGGGGAGGGAGCAAACTGCGCGGCCAGGAAAAACTCCTGGTTCCCTTCGGCTCCCGGGAGGGCGCTGGGAAAGCTGCGGAGCGGCTGGAAGCCCAGCCGCGCGGCGCATTCGCGGACGCGCTCGATCGCCTGCCGCTGCACCAGCGGATCGCGAACAATGCCTCGCTTGCCCACCTGTCCCTTGCCGGCTTCAAACTGCGGCTTTACCAGCACCAGCAGCCGCGTCCCCGCGCGGGCGAACTGCCGCAGCGCCGGCAGAATGGCCGTTGCGGAGATGAACGAAACGTCCATGGTGATCAGATCCACCGACTCGCCGATCTGCTCCCAGCGGAGATAGCGGGCATTGGTGCGCTCCAGCAGGCGGACGCGGGGATCCTTTCGCAGCCGCCAATCCAGCTGGCCGGCGCCAACATCCACGGCCATCACCCGCGCTGCTCCCCGTTGGAGCAGGCAATCCACAAAGCCGCCCGTGGAGGCGCCGATGTCCAGCACAACCCAGCCGGAGACGTCCCAGCCCATCTCTTCCAGCGCGGCCTGCAGCTTCAGACCGCCGCGTCCGACGTAGCGGGATTTTGCTTCGAGGACTTCGATCTGCGCTTCCGCAGCGACCAGCGTCCCGGCCTTTTCAATGCGCCGTCCCTCGACCAGGACCTTGCCGGCCAGGATCAGCGCTTGCGCCTTTTGACGGGTTTCCGCCAGGCCTCGCTCCATCAGGACACGATCCAGACGCTGCTTTTGCGCGGAGGGCGCGTTGAGAGAGGACAGACGCATGGGCCATCGCCGGTGCAGGGATAAGCATAGCGGTGGAGCGACGAGCAACGCAAGATGGCGAACAAGAAGTTATCGAGGAGGGGCCACACACGGGGGCATTTCAGGCAATATTGCGGTGGGCGGTGCCGTGCGGATGAACCACTCCCACAGGAACGTGTTGGGCCATGAGCCCTGGGGGAAAGCAACCCTTCCTTCTGCCTCGACCCCCAATTATCCCATGGGCGGCCGGCGCTCCCATTGGCGCAGCGCTTGGCTGGGCCGTGCCGGTGAACGTGCTTCGGACCGGAGCCCGGCAGCGTAGCAGTTCTCTCGGACGGCATCCGCCCACCGGTCGTCGGCCGGTGGAATAGGACACCTCCTGTTCCAACCTGCGAATTGCAGCCAGGAATTGAACACCGCTCTTTTCCCAGCCGCTACCTTTTCAGATACTCCATCCCGGCGCGGCAGTCAAGCAAAAATCCCGAAGCGCTGGGTTAGGATGTGCGGAAGACAAGAAGGTCGGCTATGGCGCACAGCGTATCGGCGCGCGCGCCGAAGGGACTCAGCAGCATTTTGGCCTCCTCCAGCCACTGGCGCGCAAGCTGGCGGGAGCGCTGCACTCCGTAGAGGGCGGGGTAGGTGAGCTTCTTCTGCGCCGCGTCCTTGCCGGCGGTCTTCCCCAGCGTTTCGGTGGAGCTTTCCACGTCCAGAATATCGTCCGCGATCTGGAAGGCGAGGCCGGCTCGGTGGCCGAACTGTGCGAGGCGGTCCAGCGCGGCAGGCTCGGCGCGCCCGGCGATGGCTCCCATCACAACCGAGGCGCGGAAGAGCGCCGCGGTCTTCGAACGGTGGATGTATTCGAGCTTCTCCGGACTGGACCTCTCCAAACCCGCTTCCAGGTCCGCCACCTGCCCGCCGATCATTCCATCGACGGTTCCGGCGGCGCCGGAAAGCTCGGCGGCCAGGGCCGCCTTTACCTCGGAGGGGGATTGCGGCAGGGTGGCCAGGACCCGGAAGGCCAGCGTCAGCAGAGCGTCGCCGGCCAGAATCGCCAGCGCCTCCCCGAAGACCTTGTGGCAGGTCGGCTTGCCCCGGCGGAAGTCGTCGTTGTCGAGGGCGGGGAGATCGTCGTGAATCAGCGAGTACGTGTGAATCAACTCCAGGGTGCTGGCAATGGCTTCCAGATCGGGGTGCGGCTGGTCTGCCAGCAGGTGCGCGGTTTCCAAGCACAGGATGGGGCGCAGCCGTTTGCCGCCGGCGAACAGGCTATAGCGCATGGCGCGGTGGATGGAAGGAGGCGGAACGGTTTCGGCGGGAACGAGGCGGTCCAGGCACCGGTCAATGCGCTGGCGGTGCTGTTCCAGGCGCTGGACCAGCGAAGCGGCGACATCCTGCGAGGGGGTGCGCGCGACAGGTTGGGTCATTTCCCCGGCTCTTCCTCGCCGATGCGAAACGGTTCGGCCACCATTTTGCCGTCGTTTTTCTTCAGGAGAATTTCCACGCGGTTCTCGGCCTCCTCCAACTTCTTGCGGCAGGAGGCGGAGAGCTTCATTCCCTCCTCAAACAGCTCGAGGGCCCGCTCCAGCGCCAAGTCTCCCTTTTCCAGTTCCGCCACAATGGCCTCCAGCCGCTCCAGGCCCTGTTCGAAACTCAATTCCGTCTTCGCTTTTTCGCTCATGAAGTGTCCTGTTCAGCCATCCAACCGCCGGGGCGTCCAGCGCCGCCGAGCGCTTATGGATTGCTCCGTCGCAGGTGGAAGCGGGCGCGTGCGGCTCTCCTCCAGCGCCTGCCGCATTGCCAGGATGTGCGCGGGCGTGGTGCCGCAACAGCCGCCGATCAGCCGCGCCCCCAGGCGGAGAAAGCGTGTGGCGGCCCGGGCCAGCTCTTCCGGAGGATCGGGGTAGATCCAGACGCCGCGCCGCGAGAACGGCAGGCCGGCGCTGGGCTGAGCGGCAAGGGGCTTATCGGTCAGGGCGGACATGCGGCGGATGGTTTCCAGCACCCCCTCCAGTCCCGCTCCGCAATTACAGCCGATGGCGTCCACGCCCCAGAGCGACAGTCCGGCTACATATTCTTCCGGCCGCAGGCCCCCGTTCAGTTCGCCGTGCTTGTCCGGACTGACCTGCGCGATCACCGGAAGCGCGGCAACTTCGTGCGCCGCGTGGACGGCCTCGCTGAGCTCATACAGGTCGCGGAAGGTCTCCAGCAGGATGCAGTCGGCTCCGCCCTCCGCCAGGGCGCTGATCTGGAGGGCGAACGCCTTCGCGCTGCCCTCCGGGAATGTTCCGCCGAGCGGTCCGACCGAACCGGCCACCACTCCATCGCTGCCCGCTTCCGCTCTCGCCAGCCGTACTCCGGCGATGTTCAACTCGCGGCATTGCGACTCCCGTTGGTGGCGCGCCAGGCGCACGGGATTGGCTCCAAAGGTGTTCGACTTCAAAATCTCCGCTCCCGCCGCCCGGTATTCAGCGTGAACTTCCCGGACCAGTTCCGGGCGGGAGAGGTTCAGCTCTTCCAGGCAGGCGCCCGGGGCGATCCCTTTTGCATACAGGCGGGTTCCCATGGCGCCTTCGGCCAACCAAACCCGCTCCCGCAATGCGTCCCGGAAATTCATCACGGAGAGGTGATTGTAACGCAACGCCTGCCGGAAGGAAAACGACCCCGCCTCGAGACGGCCTTATCCGGCCGGGAACCAGCGGGCGGCGCGCAGCGCCAGGCGCAGGATGGGCTGCGGAAATACGCCGAGCAGCAAGGTAGCAATGGCGCATACCGCCAGGACCCCGCGGGTGGTGGGACCCAGGCGCTCGACCGGCAGTTCGCCGTGCGGCTCTTGCATGTACATGGCCACCAGGATGCGCAGGTAGTAGTAAGAGGCGATGGCGCTGTTCAGAACGCCAAAGACGGTCAGCCAGATCAGGTCGGCGCGGAGGGCGGCGCGGAAGACGAAAAATTTTCCGAGAAAACCGGCGGTCAGCGGAATGCCGATCAGCGACAGCAGGAAAACGCCCAGGCAGGCGGCCAGCGCCGGGGAGCGGTACCCCAGGCCGGCATAATCATCCAATTCTCCAAATCGCTCGCCGCGGCCGGAAAGGTGGCTGACAACGATAAAGGCGCCAATGTTCATGAAGGCGTAGGCGACCAGGTAAAACAGGATGGCGGCGATGGCGTCTTCGGAATGAGCGGTGAAGGCAACCAGCATGTAGCCGGCGTGGGCGATGGAGGAATAGGCCAGCAGGCGTTTCAGGTTGGACTGCCACAAGGCCGCCAGGTTTCCGAGGAACATGGTCAGCAAGGCGGATCCCCACAGCAGCAGCGACCATTCGGCGGCGGAAGCCGGCAGGCTGTATTCGAAGATGCGCAGAAAGGCGGCGAAGGCGGCGGCTTTCGGACCCGTGGAGAGGAAGGCGGCCACGGGCGCCGGCGCCCCCTGATAGACATCCGGAGTCCAGGCCTGAAAGGGAACGGCGGAAATCTTGAACGCCAGTCCCACAAACAGGAGCGCGATGGCCAGCCCCAGCAACTCGGCCGGGAAACCCGCTTCCTGCCAGGAAAGTTGCGCGGCGGGAAGGGCGGTCGCCGGAAGCTGCGCAGCGGGCGGCAGGACCGCGGTCACCGGCCGCTCGCCGCCCTGCAAGACGGCGCGGATTTCCGTCAGTTGGGTCGAGCCGGTCACGCCGAACAGCAGCGCGATGCCATACAGCAGAAAGGCCGTTGCAAAGGAACCCAGCAGGAAATATTTCAGCGCCGCCTCGCTGCTGCCGGGCGCTTCGCGCCGGAAGCCGACCAGCACGTAGCTGGACAACGAAGAAATCTCCAATCCAATGAAGATCAGGATCAGCTCATTGCCGGAGGCCATCAAGGCCATGCCCACGGTGGCAAACAGGATCAAGGCGTAGTACTCTCCGGCCGGGAGCCGTTCCCGGCGGACGTAATCGACGGAAGCCAGCGTAACCAGCGCCGCGATCAGCAGAAACACCAATGTGAAATACGATCCGAACGGATCGACCGAAAACATCTCGCGGAAGGCCAGTCCGGGCAGGCGCCGTCCGTACAGCAGCGCCTCGGTGGCTGCCAGCAGGCCCACCAGAGTGATGGTGCTGAGCCAGCGGTCGGAACCCTGCCGGCCGAAGGCGCCCAGCAACATGAGAGCCACGGCGGTGGCCGTCAGAATGAATTCAGGAAGCAGCGCGATCAAATCGTAGGACGACATGGGCCGTGGTACTCGTTTGGGTTGGCATCCGTCGGCGCCGCCGGCCGCCGGGCTTGGGACACAGAGCTGGACGGCGCCGGCGCGGGGGCGCATTCCGGAGCTGGCGGTCGCGCAA
>DATMAF010000019.1:0-19981 GCA_035560315.1 Terriglobia bacterium
GGCCGAGGCGACCCGCCTGCCCATCCTGGTCTACAACGTCCCCGGACGCACTGGCTCCAACGTGGAACCGAAGACTCTGGCGCGCCTGGCGGCCGTCCCGAACATTCTGGGGGTAAAAGAAGCCTCCGGCAATCTGGGGCAGATCGACGAGATTCTGCGGCTGCTCCCGGAGCGCTTCCGCGTCCTCTCCGGCGACGACGCCCTGACGCTGCCGATGATGGCGATTGGCGCGGTGGGCGTGATCTCGGTGGTGTCCAATGTCGTACCGCGGGAAATGCGCGAGCTGGTCGCGCTGGCCAATGCGGGAGAGTTCGCCGGCGCGCGAAAGATTCATCGCCGCCTGCTGCCGCTGATGCAGGTGCTGTTCGTGGAGGCCAACCCCATCCCGGTGAAATATGCGCTCGCGGCAATGGGCGCCCTGCCGCTCAGCTATCGCCTGCCGCTGGTGCCGCCCTCGGCGGACAATCAAGCCAAAATCAAAAAAGTCCTGGAAGAGCTTGCGCTGCTCCCCGCCAAGGAAAAGGCTTATGCAACTGGCCGAGCGCATTGAGAAGCTGTTTGCGGAAAAGCCCGCCTCCTGCGGCCCGGAATATTTTGAAGCCTTTCAGGAACTGAAGGAAGGGTTGAACAACGGGACCATCCGCGCCGCCCAGCCCGACCCTGCCAGCCCCAGCGGCTGGCGCGTGAATGCCTGGGTGAAGAAGGGAATCCTGCTTGGCTTCCGCATCGGCACCATCGAGAACATGTCCGCCGACCACGGCCGGCTTCCCTTCTTCGACAAGTCAACGTACCCACTCAAAAAACTCGGCGCGGACAGCGGGGTACGCCTGGTGCCGGGGGGATCTTCCATCCGCGACGGCTGCTTTGTGGCGCGGGGGGTAACCTGCATGCCGCCTATGTACATCAACGCCGGCGCCTATGTGGACGAGGGGACCATGGTGGACTCGCACGCGCTGGTCGGCTCCTGCGCGCAGGTCGGCAAGCGGGTGCATCTGAGCGCCGCCAGCCAGTTGGGCGGCGTGCTGGAGCCGGTGGGGGCGCTGCCGGTGATTGTGGAAGACGACGTGCTGATCGGCGGCAACTGTGGCGTTTACGAAGGGACGGTAGTGAAGCGTCGCGCAGTGCTCGGCGCCGGAGTGATCCTGACGGGCTCGACGCCGGTGTACGACCTGGTGCGCGGGGAGATTCTGCGGCGCAGCGGCGAGCAGCCCCTGGTGATCCCCGAAGAAGCCGTGGTGGTGCCGGGCTCTCGCGCTGTCGGGAGCGGCAAAGGAAAAGAGTGGGGCATCTCGCTCTACACGCCGGTGATCGTCAAGTACCGCGACGAGAAGACAGACCAGTCCCTCCAACTCGAAGACTTCCTGCGCTAACCGGTGGGACATTCTTGCTGGCCCGGCGGAGGATCTTCCCATCCCGCGCAGAGGTTGGGGTGATGATACAGCGTTGGGCGTTCACCGACACCCCTCCTCGGAATGGGTTACAATGATAACACTTAGACAAGGAAGGGGATCCGACGGCGGACCGCCCTGCCGGCGAGTGTTTGCATGGCTGAGCTGATGAGATTGCTCCGGCTGGTGCGGCCCTATCGGCTGTACTTGGCCGCAGGCGTAGTGCTGATGGTGGGCGTGGGCTTCTTCGAAGCGTTCACCGCCCTGCTGATCGGGCCGATCTTTGATCGCGTGCTTGCCCCCCACGCGCCGGATTCCACGGTAGCCCTGTTCACCATTCCCGTACTGAACGACACCATTTACCTGGACCGGTTGCTGCCGGAGTGGATTCACAACGTCTGGACGGTGGTGGCGATTTTCGTTGTCGGCGTGACGGTCGGCAAGGCGCTGTGCGAATATCTGGCCTCCTACGTCATCAACTACGTCGGATTCTCCGCTGTGATGGACCTGCGCAACCAGCTTTACGAACGCATCATCCACCAGTCGATGGCCTTCTTCCGGCGGCACTCCACCGGGCAACTGATGTCCGCCATCCTGAACGACATCGAGAAGATCCAACTGGCGGTTTCCTTCGTACTGGCCGATCTGCTGAAGCAAAGCTTCACGCTTGTCGGCCTGCTGTTGGTGCTTTTCGTCTTGGACTGGCGGCTGGCGCTGATTTCCTGCGTGCTGATCCCGCTGGTCATTATCCCCTCCTCGCGCCTGGGCCGGATGATCCGCCACTCGACGCGCAAGGGCCAGGCCAACTTCGCCGAGCTGAGCCAGCTTTTGCAGGAAACCATCAGCGGCAACCGCATCGTGAAGGCCTTCCGCATGGAAGGCTGGGAGCTGAAACGATTCCGGGAGGCGGCCCGCAGGCTGCTGCGCATCAACCTGCGCTACGTGCGGGCGCAGGCCGCCACCTCCCCCCTGATGGAAGTTCTGGGAGCCTTTACCGTCATCTTTCTGCTGCTGTACGCCCGCGACCGCATCCTGCACCAGCAATTGACGACCGGAATGTTCGTCGCGTTTATCTACGCGCTGTTCAAGACCTACGAACCGGTGAAGCGGCTGTCGGGGATCAACAACTCGTTTCAACAGGCCATCGGGGCCAGCGCCAAGGTGTTTGAGCTGCTGGATCTGCGCGACGACGTTCCGGAGAAGCCCAACGCCATTACGCTGCCGCCGTTCTCCCGGGCCATTACGTTTGAGAACGTCTCCTTCAGCTACGGCGGAGCCGGCGCGCCCGAGGTGCTCCAGGGCATCAACCTGGAAGTGAAGGCGGGCGAAGTGGTCGCCATCGTGGGACCCAGCGGCGCCGGAAAAAGCACGCTGGTCAATCTGATCCCCCGCTTCTACGATCCCACCAAAGGCCGCATCCTCATTGACGGAGTGGACGCGCGCGACGCTTCGCTGGACTCCCTGCGCGGACAACTGGGAATGGTGACGCAGGAAACCATCCTGTTCAATGACACCATCCGCAACAACATCTCCTACGGCCGCCCGCAGGTCAGCGCCGAGGAGGTGGTGGAAGCCGCGCGGGCGGCCATGGCGCACGACTTTATCCGCGACATGCCGGACGGTTACGAGACGCGCATCGCGGACCGTGGCGAGCGCTTGAGCGGGGGGCAGCGCCAGCGCATCGCCATCGCGCGCGCGCTGCTCAAGAACGCTCCGGTGCTGATCCTGGATGAAGCGACGTCGGAACTGGACAGTGAATCCGAGCAACTGGTGCAGAAAGCGCTCTCCAACTTGATGATGGGCCGGACGGTGATCGTGATTGCGCACCGGCTTTCAACGGTGCGCAAGGCCGACAAGATCGTGGTGCTGGAAGGCGGCCGGATCCGCGAAATGGGCTCGCACGAGGAACTGCTGCGGCGCGGCGGCCTGTACCAGCGGCTCTATGAGCTCCAGGCGGACCAGGTGGAGATCGGATGAGCGCCGGGCCAACGCAGCCGCGCTGCCGTTTGCGCTCCATGACGGGCTATGCAGCCGCCGTCGTGCAGCAGGACGGCTTCACCCTGACGGTGAGCCTGCGCAGCGTCAACCACCGCTATCTCGATCTGCGCACGCATCTGCCGGAGGCGCTGCTGCCGCTGGAGCGCGAGGCGCGCAGCCTGGTGCAGGCAAAGAACCCGCGCGGCCACGTGGACCTCAAGGCGGCGCTGGATTTCTCCGGCGGCGGCGACGTGGTGGTGGATGAAGCGCTGGCCGGAAAATACGTGGAGATCTTCCGCCGGCTGGGCGCCGCCTACGGCCTGCCGGAGCCCCTGGACGCGGCGACGCTGGCGCAACTGCCCGGCGTGGTCAGCCGGAAGGGCCTTGCAGCCGCTGGAGAGGTTTCTCCCGAACTGGGGGCGGCATTTCGCGCCGCCTTGCAGGAAGCGGTCGAGCGCTGGGACGCTATGCGCGCGGAGGAGGCCTCCCTGCTGGCCCAGGATCTGTCCGCCCGCCTGACCAGGCTGGAGCACGCCACGTTGCAGGCCGAGCAGTGGCTTCGGGAATCGCTCCCGGAGGCGCAGCGGCGGCTCGCCGAGCGGCTGCAAGCGCTGGCGGCGCCCTCCGGGATCGACCCGGCGCGGCTGGCGCAGGAGGCCATGCTGCTGGCCGACCGCACCGACCCCACCGAGGAGATCCAGCGGATGAAGGCCCATGTGAGTCAGTTCGCCGCGGTCCTGCGGGGGGAAGCCGACGCCGGCCGCAAGCTGGATTTTCTGCTCCAGGAGATGCACCGCGAGACCAATACGCTGCTGTCCAAGACGGCCGGACTGGGCGCTGCCAGCCTGCCGGTCACGAACCTGGCCCTGGAAATGAAGGCGGAGGTTGAGAAGTTGCGGGAGCAGGTTCAAAATTTACAATGAGCGTGTTGCGCCTTTCGGAGCCAGACGGGGAAGGGACGCCAGGATCATGAGCACCGGCGTGTTCATTATTTCCGCGCCGTCCGGCTCCGGAAAAACCACCTTGGTGGAGCGGCTGCTGCGCGAGGTGCCACAACTGCTGTTTTCCATTTCCTATACCACCCGCCCCCCGCGGAAAAACGAGCAGAATGGAAGGGACTACTTTTTCGTCAGCCGCGAGGAGTTTGAGAAAATGATTGCGGAGCAGGGGCTGCTCGAATGGGCCGAAGTCTTCGGCAATTACTACGGCACCGCCCGCCGGTTCCTGGAACAAGCGCGGCAAACCGGCCAGGACCTGTTGTTGGATATCGACATCCAGGGTGCGCGCCAGGTGAAGGAAAAACTGCCCGAAGCGGTGACGATTTTCATCCTGCCGCCGTCCCGCCAGGTGCTGGAGCAGCGTTTGCGGGCGCGCAGCCAGGATACCGAGGCGGCCATCGCCCGGCGGCTGGAGAATGCCCGCCGCGAGATCCACGGCTACGTCAGTTATGATTATGTTCTCATCAATGAAGATCTGGACCAGTCCGCCCGCTGCCTCCGCAGCATTGTGCTGTCGGAGCGGGCGCGGCGCAATGGCGCTGCCGCGGGCACCGCGGCCGGCGAAGCGGAGAAAGCCCGGCCGATTGCCGAGGCCTGCCGGCGGGAGCGTCTGGTCCGGCAAATCCAGCCCATCCTGGAAAGTTTCGGAGGATAGAGAGTGACGAGCACACAGAACACCTCGGAAAGCAAATTTCGCATGATCCTGCTGGCGGCCAAGCGGGCCCGGCAACTCCAGAGCGGCGCCAAGCCGCTGGTTCATACCACGTCGCGCAAGCCCACCCGCATCGCCTGGGAGGAGATCACGGCGGGAGTGCTTCCCTATGAAGTGCTGCGAAGTGAAGGCAGCGAGGAGGAGGAAAAGAAGTCTCTTTCCGCCGCCAAGAAGTAGTCCGGAGGCGGCGGGCATCAACCGGGGAACCCGATGAAAGTGGCGCTGGGAGTCTCGGGGGGCATTGCCGCCTATAAGGCGGCGGAACTCGTCCGCGAGCTGCAAACCAAGGGCCTGGAGGTGCAGGTCATCATGACCGCGCACGCCCAGGAATTTGTCCGTCCGCTGACCTTCGCGGCGCTCACCGGGCAAAAGGTCATTACGCACCTGTTCGGCTCGGAAGGCCAGCAGGCCAACGTGGAGAGCGCCATTGAGCACATTGCCGTGGCCCAGTCCATTGACCTGCTGGCCGTCGCGCCGGCCACCGCCGATTGCATCGCCAAATTCGCAACCGGCGTGGCCGACGATTTTTTGACCACGCTGTATCTGGCCACCAAAGCCCCAGTGGTGCTGGCTCCGGCAATGAACGTCAACATGTGGGAACACCCGGCCACCCAGGAGAACCTCTCCCGGCTGCGGGAGCGCGGGGTTCATGTGGTGGAGCCGGAGGCCGGCTATCTGGCCTGCGGGATGACCGGCCCGGGCCGCCTGGCCGCCAACGAAGCCATCGTGGCGCGCATTCTGGATGTCCTGGGCCTGAAACAGGACCTGAACGGCGAAGTGGTGCTGGTGACGGCGGGTCCCACCCGCGAGCCGCTTGACCCGGTGCGCTACCTCTCCAACCGCTCCAGCGGGAAAATGGGATACGCCATCGCGGAAGAAGCGCAACGGCGCGGCGCCCGCACGCTGCTGGTCAGCGGCCCGACGGCGTTGCAACCACCGCAGGGCGTGGAGTTTGTCCCCGTCGTCACCGCTGCGGAGATGCGCGCAGCCGTGCTCGCGCGCTGGCCGGAAGCGACCATAGCCGTCAAGGCCGCGGCGGTCGCCGACTACCGCCCGCGCCAGCCGGCCTCCCAAAAAATACGGAAGACAGGAAACGAACTGGCGCTGGAACTGGAGCCCACGGAGGATATCCTGGCGGAGTTGGGGGCCCAGAAGGGCCGTCGCGTCCTGGTTGGATTTGCTGCCGAAACCGAAGCGATGGCGGAACGCGCCCGTCAGAAGCTGGCCTCCAAGAACCTGGACCTGGTCGTCGCCAACGATGTGAGCGATGCCACGATCGGTTTCGATTCCGATTACAACACGGTAACCATTTTCGGCCGGGATGGCCTGGAGCGGCGGCTGCCCCGGCTCCGCAAGGCGGAAGTCGCGCGGGAGATTCTGAACGAAGTCGTGCGGTTGCGTGGCCATGGAACAGCTTGAGCGCGAACGGAAAGAAGCGGTCGCGGAGTGGCTGCGATACTACCGCGATCTGGGATTTACGCATCTGTACCGGCGGGATTCGCACAGACCAGCGCCGGCCGCGGAAACCTCTCCGCGGAGCCGAGCCGCTGCCCCGGCGGAAGCGGCCACCGCCGCCTTCCCTCCTGTGCGAAACGAAGCAGCGCGCGCCGGCGCCGCTTCTCCCGTCCCGCTGTTTCCCGGGTTGCCGCAACCCGCCCGGGGTGAGCAGAGCGGCCTGTTCACGCCGGTCCAGAAACCGGAAACGCTGGAACAAGTGCGGCAGGACCTGGGCGACTGCCGCCGCTGCAAGCTGTGGGAGGGGCGCAAGACCATTGTCTTCGGCTCCGGCAATCCCCAGGCGGAGCTGGTGTTTGTCGGAGAAGGCCCGGGGGCGGAGGAAGACGAGCAGGGGCTGCCGTTCGTCGGCCGCGCCGGGCAGTTGCTCACCGACATGATCGAAAAGGGAATGAAGATTCCGCGGCCCCAGGTCTATATCTGCAATATCGTGAAGTGCCGCCCGCCCGGAAATCGCAAGCCGGAGCGCGATGAGGTGGCCGCCTGCCGCGAGTTTGTGGAACGGCAGATCGCCGCGGTTCGCCCGCGTGTGATCTGCGCCCTGGGAGCCACGGCGGCGGAAGCGCTGCTCGGCACGCGCGAATCCATGAGCCGGCTGCGCGGCCGCTGGCACGAATTCCGCGGCGTTCCCGTGATGGTTACCTACCATCCGGCCTTCCTGCTGCGGGATCCATCGCGCAAGGGCGAAACCTGGTCCGACCTGAAGCAGATTCTGGCCTACCTGAATTCGTCTCCGGCCGCATCGCGCGGCGGTTAGCAGCCGCACCGAACGGAATGCCTGCCTACTGCGAAGTCGCGCTGCCGGTTCCGGTCGATCATCCCTTCACCTATTCCATTCCGGCGGGGGTGGAAGTCTGCGCCGGCTCGCGTGTGGTGGTCCCGTTCGGGGCGCGAAAACTGGTTGGCGTGGTGCTGCGTTTGAACGCCTCTGCCCAAGGCTTGGACCCGGCGGCGATCAAGCCCATCCAGCGAACATTGGATGAGGCACCGGCTCTTTCCGCCGAGTCCCTGCGCCTCAGCCGCTGGATCGCGGATTATTACCTAGCTCCGCAAGGGGAAGTCCTGGCCACCATGCTGCCGTTAAACGCCGCGGTCAGCCAAAGGACCCGCGTGGTGCTGACCGACGCAGGCCAGCAGGCGCTGGAGGCAGATGGCCCGAGCGCCGCCGCGGAGCAGCCTTCCGCGCAGGAACGGGAGGTCCTGCGCCGGATCGCGCGACGCGGCGGCCTGCGCCGGCAGACGCTGCGCAATGCCGCACCGGTGGTCTCCCGTCTGCGGCGCAAGGGATGGGTGGCCGTTGAGATGGCCATGGAGCCGCGGACCAACCGGGCCGCCCCGGACGAGCCCCCCGCCGGCGCCACGGGCTGCGAAGCGGCGGTCCGGGAGCTGACCCGCGAACAGGCGGCGGCCTACGAGCGCATCCGCCAGCAGATGGCAACCGGCCGCTTCGGCGTCTTACTGCTCCACGGCGTCACCGGCAGCGGCAAGACGGAAGTGTATCTGCGGGCGATGGAGACCGCGCTGCAACAAGGGCGGCCGGCGCTGCTGTTGGTACCGGAGATCAACCTGACGCCCGCCATGACCCGCCTGTTCACCGCGCGCTGGGGAACGCGCGTGGCGGTGCTGCACAGCGGGCTGGAGCCGAAAGAGCGGATCGCCCAATGGCTCCGGATTCGCCACGGGGGGGCCGCCGTGGTCATCGGCACGCGTTCGGCAGTCTTTGCCCCGCTCGAGCGTCCGGGCCTGGTGATCGTGGACGAGGAACACGACAGCAGCTACAAGCAGGAAGAAACGCCCCGCTATCACGGGCGCGACGTGGCCATCGTGCGGGCGCAGCAGTGCAACGCGACCGTGGTGCTCGGCTCCGCCACGCCCGCCATCGAGACGCGCCACCACGCCGAGAGCGGCAAATACCAGTTGCTGGAGATCGAGTCCCGCGTGGCCGAGCGCCCGCTGGCGGCCGCCGAGATTGTGGACATGCGGGAGGAGTTTGCCGCCACCGGCCGCCAGACGTTTCTGTCGCGGCGGCTGCTGGAGGCCATCGCGGCGCGGCTCGCCCGCCGGGAACAGATCATGATCCTGCTCAACCGGCGCGGCTATTCCGCCTTCGTGCTGTGCCGGAGTTGCGGCAAGACCATTGAATGCGCCCATTGCAGCATCGCGCTGACGCACCACCGGCGTCCGGGGCGGCTCTTATGCCATTATTGCGGATTCGCGCGGCCGGTGCCGCGGGTCTGTCCGCAATGCTCGAGCGAGCATCTTTATTTCCTGGGCGAGGGCTCGGAGCGCGTCGAAGAAACTCTGGCGCGGCATTTTCCCGAAGCCCGCATCGGGCGGCTGGACCGCGACACCGCGCGCGGGCGGGGGCGGGCCGAAGCGATCCTGGCCGCCTTCCGGCAGCACGAGCTGGACATTCTGGTGGGAACGCAGATGATCGCCAAGGGCCACGACATCCATCGGGTCACGCTGGTCGGCGTCATCAGCGCCGATGTGGGGCTGGCGCTGCCGGACTTCCGCGCCGCCGAACGGTCCTTCCAATTGCTGACGCAAGCCGCGGGGCGTGCCGGGCGCGGCGAACAGGCCGGCGAAGTCATCATCCAGACCTATTACCCGGATCACTACGCCATCCGCGCCGCGGCGGCCCAGAATTACGAGCAGTTCTACCGCCAGGAACTGCGCTTCCGCGAAGTCATGCACTACCCGCCGTTCGCGGCACTCGCCCATGTGCTGGTGAAAAGCTCGCGGGCCGAGACCGCGCTGCAATGGACCGCAAAGCTGGGCCGCTTCCTGGAAACCCAGCAGGGCCACGGCCTGCGGATTCTGGGGCCGGCGGCGGCCCCCATCGCCCGGCTGAAAAAATCCTATCGGTACCACTTCCTGATTAAGGCCGAAAAACGCAGCCGGCTGCGAACCACGCTGCTTGGATGCCGCGAGTTTGCCGTGAAGGAGAAAGTCCCGGCGGCGGCGCTGGTGATCGACGTGGATCCGCAGTCGTTCCTCTAAACCGCGGAGGCGCCGCAAAGCGCGGCGGTGGAGGGGCCGCGCTAAGGCAGCGATTGCAGCTCTTTGCCCGGTTTGAAGCGGACCGCCTTGCCGGGCGGAATGGAGACTTCCTCACCCGTGCGGGGGTTCCGGCCGACGCCGGTCTTGCGCGGCTTCACGTTGAAGACCCCGAAGCCCCGCAGCTCGATGCGGTCGCCGGCTTCGAGCGCCTTCTTCATGGCCTCGAACACGGTCTCGACCGCCATCTCCGCCTTGGTCTTGGTGATGCCCGTCCGGTTGACCACCTCGTTGACGATATCGAGCTTAATCACCGCTGCCCCCAAGCCCGCTGGTTTTCCCTTTCCAGGATGCGGGTGAAAGCTCATGTTAGGGGGACTTCCGCAACGCTGTCAAGCGGGAAGGCAAATAGAATTAACAACTTGAGAAATACCCGCGGGAAAATGTCAAGTTCTTTTCAGTCGAGTATGCGGAGGGCCTTCAGGCTTCGTTGCAGTTGCTCCAGGGAAACAAACTGGATGGCCGCCATCCCTTCCCGGAGTGCGCCGGCCACATTTTCCGCGAGGTCATCAATAAACAGGCATTCTTCGGCCAGACAGCCGGCTCGCCGAATAGCGGCCCGGTAAATCTCCGGGGCGGGTTTCATGGCCCCAATCTGATAGGAGAGGATAAAGTCGTCGAACTGCCGCAGCAGCGGATAGCGCTTCTGGGCCGCCTCGAAATGAATGCAGTTGGTATTGGAGAGCAGCAACAGCCGGTGGCGGCGCCGCAACCCCGCGAGCATGACCTCCGGAATGAGCGGTTCCGGATCCAGAATCCGCGTCCAAATCTCCCAGAATGTCTCCGGAGGAATGCTCATATCGAGCAGGCGGCAGGCTTCCGCCACGAATTGCTCGGCGCTGATTTCGCCTTGCTCGAAGCGGCGCGGCAGCCCGTTTTGGCTGATCCGTAACCGCACGCTTTCCGGCGGATGGGGACAGACGCGCGCCAGCGCCTCGTGGCAGCGGCGGAAGTCAACAGGAACCAGCACATTCCCCAGATCAAACAGGATCGCTTTGACCATCGTTGCGGGGGCAAATCCCCTAGCAAATCTGGCAGATTTTCCGCCCTCTGTCCAGCGCCGGCTTTCGAGCCGCTGGCGGCTGCGAGCCGGCCTCTCAAGCCAGATCGAACAGGAGCACCTCCGCTGCAGGAGCGTCCCTGGAAACGCGCAGGGTGAAAACCGCCTGCTCGCTGATGGCGGCTCCGTCCCCGGCGCGCAACTCGTGTCCATCCAGCCCTACGGCGCCATCGGCCACCTGCAACCACGCATGGCGGCCGGGACGGAGTTCATACCGCAACTCGGAATCGGCTGGAAGACGCGCTGCCAGCAGTTTCGCATCCTGGTGGATGGTCAGCGCCCCCTCGCTGCCGTCCGGAGCGGCCAGCAGCCGCCAGGCTCCCTCCTTCGTTTCCTTTGCAAACGATTTCTGTTCATAGCCGGGCTGGAGGCCCCGCTTTTCCGGAACAATCCAGATCTGGAGCAGATGCACCGGCTCGTCCTGGGAAGCGTTGAACTCGCTGTGCAACACGCCGGTGCCGGCCGTCATGCGCTGCACGTCGCCGGGCCGGATGACCGATCCGTTGCCCATGCTGTCCCGGTGTTGCAGCGCGCCTTGGAGGATGTACGTGATGATCTCCATGTCGCGGTGTGGATGCATCGGAAAACCCGCGCCGGGGGCGACCCAGTCTTCGTTGATGACGCGCAGCGACCGGAACCGCATGTGGCGCGGATCAAAGTACTGATCGAAGGAAAAACTATGCCGGCTGTCGAGCCATCCGGTTTGCGTGCGACCGCGCTGTTCGGACGGCCGGATCGTGATCATGGATTTCCTCCTGCGGCTGCCGGTAGTGCAACCCCTCCGGCTCTGCCGCTCGAAGTTGTTTAGATGTCGCTACCGCCGCTTGGATTCATCCGCAGCAGACGCTCCCATGCACCGCTTTGCCCGGCGTGCCTGCTGCGATTTGCAGCATGCCCTCGTGATTCCGGCGGGGAACAACCGCCTGACTCCATGAAAAATCACTGTTTTTCCAAGGCAACCATTAAGATTTCAAGTTGTTGCTGGATAGTTGTTCCTGTGAAGACTCAAATACCCTGAAATTGTAGTGAAATCGGGTTGTGGAAAATTCTGTGGAAAACATAACAGGATCAGATGCGCAACCTCTTGCAGTATCTGGAAAGCTTAAAAGCACAATTTCCATGTTATTTTGCATTTTATTGATAATAATAAACTTAATTTTCTATGATCGCTGCGGATTGGGTGGGCTGGCAGGTTGCGGACCGAATTCGGGCGTTTCTGAGCACAAAAAGTTTTGCACAAAATTGCAGCAGGAAAACCGTCGGGAGGCCCTATTTTCAGCCTTTCCGCAAGGTCCGCTGACAGCCACGTTTTGCGCTCCTATCCTGGCTTTCTTTACCCGGCCAACTCGTCCGGCCGGAGAGAACAACCCCACCGAAACAGCCGCCGCGCCCCACAGCATCGCCCGATTAATTTACAACATGCGCGCGAAGATGACGGGCGAGGGATTGCGGTATTTCCGCCTCAATCGTGACGCCGGCGTCGGTGTCTTCCCGGCGCAGGATCCGACCTGCGTCATAGACGGAACTCAAGGCGCTTCCCTCTCCGGCGCGAAACCGCAGCCGGACCCGCTGGATCGGATCCGCCGCCAGCCGCTGGTCGATGGCAGCGATCAATTGCGGAATGCCTTCACCGGTCTGCGCGGAGATCAAAATATCTCCCTCGCAAACCCGCAACGCCTCCCGCTCCGCGGGCGTAAGCCGGTCGATCTTATTGCAGACCCGGAGCAGCGGTTTTTCGCTGGCGCCGATCTCGCGGAGCACCCGGCGGACCTGTTCCTCCTGCTGCTCGCGGCTGGGGGAGGAAGCGTCGGAAACCAGCAGCAACATCTCGGCCTCAACGACTTCCTCCAGAGTGGCGCGAAAGGCCTGGATGAGGGTGTGCGGCAGGTTGCGGATAAATCCCACCGTGTCGGAGAGCAGCACGCGCCGGTGCGACGGCAGTTCCAACAGTCGGACCGTGGGATCCAGGGTGGCGAACATCTGGGGCGATGCCAGCACGCCGGCTCCGGTCAGCCGGTTGAAGAGGGTGGACTTGCCGGCGTTGGTGTACCCCACCAGCGCCATGGTGGCGATCGGGACGCTGGAACGCCGCGAGCGGCGGCGCATCCGCTGCCGCCGCACCGCTTCCAGGTTCTCTCCCAGCCAGCGAATCCGCTGCCGGATTCTTCGCCGGTCCATTTCGAGCTGCGTCTCGCCCGGACCGCGCGTTCCGATGCCGCCGCCCAGCCGCGACATTTCCGCGCCCCGGCCGGCGAGGCGCGGCAGCAGGTAGTTCAACTGCGCCAGCTCCACCTGCAACTGCCCTTCCCGCGTGCGGGCGTGGCGCGCGAAGATATCCAGAATAAGTTGCGTCCGGTCCACCACGCGGCAGGCCGTTTCCCGCTCGATGTTGCGCTGCTGCGTGGGGGTCAACTCGTGGTCGAAAATCAGCAGTTGCACGCCGGCTTCCGCCGCCTGCCGCCGGATTTCCTCCAGCTTGCCGCGGCCAATCAGCGTCGCGGGGTCCAGGCGGTCGCGGCTCTGGAGAATTTCTCCCCTCACGCGGGCGCCCGCACTGCGCGCCAGCGCCCGCAGTTCGTCCAGGGATTCCTCCGGACTCGCCAGAGAGGATGCCACCTCCCGCGGGCGTCCGAACGACTTGGACTTCACTCCGACCAGAATAGCTTGTTCGGCTGCGGCAGGAATCGGAATTGCTACGCCTCAGATCCCGCCGGCGGCTGGCCAGAGCGGGAGATGACGACAGTGGAAATGGCGTGCTTGAAGATCAGTTGCTCCTGGTGATTGGACTCCAAGATCACGGAGTACTTGTCGAAGCTCCGGATCTTCCCGGACAATTTCGCGCCGCCCATGAGAAACACGGTAACAGGAACGCGCTCTTTGCGCGCCAGATTCAAAAACGTGTCTTGGATGTTCTGATTCGGCTTTTCCGAGTTGGGCATTTCTCTCCTGGTGGTTTCCGTCATGGTGCCATTCTAATCCCCTGCGCCAGCCGGCGCAACCCGCCGGTGATGTCAAGCGGCTTTTGTAAAAAGCGGAGGGTGCGATTCTTCCATGGTGGGTTCCTGTGGACAACGATCGACAACGCGATTCCATCCGCGCCGGGATGCGAACCCAGGCAAACCATCGGCCGGCTCTCCACGAAGCAGCGCGCGAGCACGTGGGTGGTGCACAGGCTCCGCCCCGGGCACGGGAAGGCACGGAAGGCCCAGCGGTCCGGCAGCTCCGCGGCAACGGGCCGGAACTGCTCCCGGATCGGTCTGAGGGGCCGCATCGGCGGTGGGATTCCTTCTCTGAGCGAGTTGGTTTGCCCGGCAAAACCAACTTCCCCCTCCGACGTCTGGCACAAAAAGTTCAGCACCGAGCCGGGGGCGCCGCCACGGGCGGCTTACGGTATAATGGCCCGGAATTTTGGCGGGCGTGCCGGGGCACCGGACGGCCTTGCCGAGCGGTTCGCAAATTTTGCTTCCGGGAGGAAAGGGATGTACCGACGTGTGGTTGCCGTGATGTTCCTGGGAATGCTGTGGTCATTGGCCGGCGCCCGTCCCAGCCAGGCGCAGGACAGGCTGACCCCGCTTCTCAAAGCCCAGTGGGAAAGCACCCGCGACCTGGTGACGGGTATCGTCAGCCAAGTGCCGGAGAACCTCTACGATTTCAAACCGACACCGGAAGTCCGCACCTTCCGCGAACAGTTCACGCATCTGGTAACGGAGAACTACACGTTCATGGCGCGGGCGGCGGGCGAGGCGCCTCCGGTCGATGTCAGCGCCCTGGGGCAGCTTAAAGGCCGCGAGGAAATTCTGAAGGCCCTGAAAGAAAGCTATGACTACGGAGCTAAAGTGTGGGCCGGCATGAATGACCAGAAACTGGCGGAGATGGTGCCCGGCCGCGGCGGCCAGCAGCAAGCGCGGCTGACCGCCATTCTCGGCAACATCACCGACAACATGGATCACTACGGCAACCTGGTGGTGTACGTGCGGCTCAATGGGATGGTGCCGGGGCGAACCGCGGCACGGCAACAGCAGCAGCCGCAGCGATAGCCGGCGCGCCGACCGGAGAGGAGTTCGGCGCCGCCAGAAACCGGCAGGACCGTTCTTCCCATGAATGTTTTTCTACAAACGCTCTTGGGAGCAGGCGACAGATGCAAAGCAAGCCGCCGCTGGTTCCTGCAAGCCGTGGTGTGGGGAATGGTTCCGCTGGCGGCCGACGCCTGGGAGAAGGATCGGCACGAAATCAGCCGCCGGCGGAAGCGCCTCTCGAGGCCGGCGCCGCCAAAGGCCTGCATTATGGCTCATGCCATTAAGTACCCGGCTGCCGGCGCGACGCTCAGCGGATACCTGGCCCGTCCCGCGGGCAACGGGCCATACCCAGCCGTGCTGCTGCTTCCAAGCCGCAGCGGATGGGACCCATCGCTAGCGGTCCGGGCGCGGCAGCAAGCCGCGAACGGATTCGTGGCGCTGGCGGTGGACCCGCTGGCTCGATCGGGAGGAATCGCCGCGCCTCCCTCGCCGTTCGCAGGGGGCGCGGCAAGGCAGGTGTTGCGCGGCGGACCAAGCGCGGCCGACCTCGACGCCGCCCTCCGCTATCTGCGAACCCGCCCCTTCGTTGACCCGGCCCGGCTGCGGATGATTCCGGCGGAAGAGCCTGCCTGAAAGCCGCCAGCGAGGAGTTTCCGCCCCGCTGCGCAGCGGCCTCAAAAAATCCGCAGTTGAATCGTCAGAAACTTCTTGGGATCCCTGCGGAAGTCCCCCAGCAATTCCCGCACCTCCAGGCTGGTGGCGTTCAGGCCGTCGTACAGGCTGGGATCGTGGAACAGGCGCCCGATGGTTCCCTCGCCATTGCGGATGGAGCCGGACAGCGCTTCCAGATTGGCCACCGCGCCGTTCAGCCTGCGATAGAACTCCTCGTCGGTGGCCAGCTTGCCGAGCGTTCCCTTGCCCTGATTGATGTTGTCAAGCAGCAGGCTGCCGCGAGAGACCAGTTGATCGGCGTTGCGATACAGCGCGGGATCGTTGATCAGCCGGGCGATAGTTCCTTCCCCGGATTCCATCTTCGCGGTAACGCTCTGGAGCTTGTCCACCGTCGTGCTCACCTTGGCGTACAATTCTTCCGATTTCAGCAATCGCCCCAGGCTTCCTTTGCCGGCATTGAGATCGGCCACCAGGATCTCGGCCTGGGAGACGGTGGCGTCCAGGCGGCGGAACAAGGTATCATCCTTGATGAATTTTCCCACCGTGCCCTGCCCGGATTCGATGGTTTCCACAATGGAATTCAACCGCGTGGTGAGCACGTTGAGGTTGTCGAGCAGGTCGCGGCTGCCACCGACCAGTTCGCTGAATTCCGCCGTCTGCCGAAACGGCACCAGGCCCCCGTCGGCGACGGGTTGCCCGGTGGTGCCCTTGGTGATGTTCACATACCGTTCGCCGAGCAGGCCCTCGGCCGCCAGCATCACGCGGGAGTCCGAGCGGATGTCTCCCAGAAACCGGCGGTTGACCTGCATCACAATCTCGACCGCTTCGGCGGGAGCGTCCCGGCCGGAAAGTCCCACGCGCCGGACATTGCCGACGTCCACGCCGGCCAGGCGGACCACGGCGCCGGTCTTCAAGCCTCCGGCATCGGGCGAATAGGTGTGCAGCTCCACGGTCTCGGCAAAAAATCCGGTCTGGCCGGTGATCAGAAAGATGGTGGCGGCCAGCAACGTGAGGCTGGCGAGGGAGACCAAGCCCACCTTCAACTGCGACCATCGAATCTCTTTTCGCTGCGGCATAGCTCCTCCGGTCCGTCAAAGATCGTCGTCCAAGCTGCGCTGCCCGGCGGCGGGGAGCGCGGGGTCTTACGCCAGAAACTTTTGCAAGTAGGGATCGCTGCGGGCGACCAATTCCTCCAAGCGGCCGTGAAAGGCGATGGCGCCGTCGCGGAGCACCAGAAACCGGGTCTGGGTGGCATGGCGCCGTCCGTTGCCGCCGACCGGGACCACTTCCTGGCGTTCGGGATCGAAATAGCAACTGGCCACCTCGAAGGCGTCCTGCACGCGGTGAGTCACCAGCAAAGAACTGACCCGGCTGACATCGCGCTGCTTGATCACCAAGGCCACAATCCGGTGGGCGGTGATGGGATCGAGCCCCGCCGTGGGCGAATCATAGAGCATGATTTCCGGCCGGCTCACCAAAGCCCGCGCGATGGCGACCCGGCGCCGCATTCCGCCGGACAGCTCGGAGGGAAACAGATCCAGAGTGTGTTCCAGTTCGACGAAACGCAGAGCCTCCCGCACCCGCCGCTCCTTTTCCTCGGCGCTCAGTTGCCGGTCGCGTTCCAGCGCGTAGCCGACATTCTCCCCCACCGTGAGCGAGTCGAACAGCGCCCCCTCCTGAAAGACCATCCCGCAGCGCTGCCGGACCGGAAACAGCTCTTCCTCGCTCAGCGCCGTGATTTCCTCGCCCAGAACGCGGATGCGCCCGGAGTCCGGCCGCAGCAAACCCATGGTCAGCTTAAGCAGCACGGATTTTCCCGAGCCGGCGGCGCCCATGATGATCTTGGTCTCGCCGCGCTCCAGTTGAAAGCAGACGCGCTCCAGGACCGGGTTTCCGTCGAATCCCAGGGAGACCTGGTCGAACTCCACAACCGGTTTCTCAGCGGCGCTCTCCGGCATCATTGCAGCACGGCCAAGATCACCTTGGTGATGAAGAAATCCGTGACCAGAATCAGCACGGAGGCTGCCACGACCGCCTGGGTGGTGGACCGTCCCACGCCTTCCGTGCCCCCGCGCGTGGTCAGGCCGTAATAGCAGCCCACCAGCGCCACGATGAAGGCGAACACAAACGGCTTGATCAACCCTTGGAAGAGGTCCTCGTACTCCAGGGCATGCAGGGCGCTGGTCCAATATTGGGCCGGATTCAGGTGAATCATGAAGAACGACGTGACAAAGCCGCCGAGCATCCCCATGAAATCGGCGACGATGGTCAGCATGGGGAGCATGACGACGGTGGCGACCAGGCGAGGGGTGACCAGCTTCTTGGTGGGATCCGTTCCCAGGGCGCGCATGGCGTCGATCTGCTCGCTCACCGCCATGGAGCCCAGCTCGGAAGCGATGCCGGAGCTGTTGCGCCCGGCCACCATGAGCGAGGTCAGCACCGGGCCCAGCTCGCGGACCAGGCTCAGCATGACCAACTGTCCCGTCAGGGAGGTCTCGCCGAAGGTCGAAAGGGTTTTGGACATTTGCAAGGCCAGCACCGCGCCGGTAAAAAAACCCGTCAGAATGACGATCGGCAGCGAGCCGAATCCGATGAAATCCATCTGCCGCACAATGTCCACCATATAGTGGGGGGCGCGGAAGATGTTCTGCACCGCCCGGAAGCTCAGCAGCGTGAACTCCTGGACCGCCAGCACGCGCTCCTTGGCTAGATCGTTGATCAGGCCCACGCCTGATCCTCCTCAGCGTCCCGCCAGCGGCCGGATGGGTCCTGTTTGGACGGCGGGGAGAACGCGGCCTGGCACGGCCACCGCGCCGACCCAGCGGGCGTTATTTCGCAGGGGGGCATCTCAATCAAATGTAATGGTTTTGGCCGGTGTTGGGAAGAGGTTCTGCGTCTTCCACGCGCACTTGGAAGCTGTCGATGCGCCAGCCGCCGGCCTCCCGGACCAGCGAATAACGAACCGGATAGCTTTGCCCCAACTCATCCTGGAAGCTGCCCCACAGGATCGCGGTGCCGCGCCACACCGAGCGTCCCCGGATGCGCAGATTTTGAATGCCGGCCAGCGGCGGGCGCTGCCGGAGCCAGCGCCGGAACATCGGCAGGCTCATGGTGGCCTGGTAATCGTGCGAGAACAGATCGTAGGCGCGTTCGAGCTGGCCTTCGCGGATGGCCTCGGCCTGCGCCCGGACAATGGCCACCGCCCCTTGCGACTGGATCCAGGAAATCGCCATCATGGCGGCCACGCAAACCACGGCCACCACTATCCCGCCCCACACGATCTCCGCCGCGTGGCGGAGCCGCTCTCCGCCGCGATTCCTTTGCCGGCTCCGCATCGCCCCCGGGTAGGGCGGCCATCGGCCGGGCGCGGCCCGATTCTGCCCTCGCTCCCTCATGGACTCTGTTCCCTCCCGCTGCCGCCAGCCGCCGCTGCGCGCGGCGGAACATCCCTTCCTCCCGTTGCGTTGACTACTTGTCCTTCCAGACCGGCTTGCGCTTTTCGATGGCGGCCCGGATGCCCTCCTGCGCGTCGGCCAAATCCATCAGCTGGTTGAGGTAAATATCCGCCGAGCGGCGCAGCGCTTGTCCCAACGGCATTCCGATGGTCTCATAGAGAACCTTTTTGGCCATCTCCAGCACCGGGGCGCTCTGCTGCGTCACACGCGCCAGGACGTTCTCGACTTCCTGCTCCAGCTTGTCCTCTTCCACCAAGCGATTCACCAAACCCAAACGCGCCGCTTCGGCGGCGTGCAGCGGTTCTCCGGTCAGGATCATCTCCAGCGCCCGCTTGTGCCCAATGGCATGAGGCAGGATGACCGCTGCCAGCGGCGGATACACTCCCAGCCGGATTTCCGGCTGTGCAAAGCGTGCTTTGGTCGTGGCCACGATCATGTCGCCCAGCGCCGCCAGCTCGCAGCCGCCGCCGATGGCCGGCCCGTTGACCACCGTCACCACTGGCTTGGAGATGTCCAGTATGGCGTTGAAGACCGACTGAAACGCTTCCAGCGTCTGGAAGGCCCGCTCCGGACGGGAATCTTCCACCGCCACGCCGGCGGAAAAAGCGGTGCATTCTTTGGCGGCCTGGACCACCAGGGCCCGCACTTCGCGGTGCTCGTGCAGACTTTCAATGGCCCGGGAGATCTCCTCCATCATGTCCTTGGTCAGCACATTGTAGGGAGGCCGGTTGAGCGTCAGCCGCGCCACCGACTCGGTGAACTCCAGCTTGATATGCTGATACCCGCGCCGCCGCTTGCGCTCTTCCTGCTCCTGCAAGAAGGCCTCTTCCGCGTTGATTCGTTCCGTGGTTCCCATCTCCGGCTCGCCCATGTCGGTTAGGGCCTCCTGGATTGTTTCGCAGCAACGGCGGGGGCCCATCAAACCATCTCGAGGGCCATGGCCATGCCCAGCCCCCCGCTGACGCACAGCGTCGCCAGGCCCCGCTGGCCGCCGCGCCGCTTCAGGGCATGCAGCAGCGTGACCACGATTCTGGTTCCGGTGCAGCCAATGGGATGCCCCAGCGCAATCGCGCCGCCATGAACGTTCAGCTTGTCGTGGTCAAAGTGCAGGTCTCGGTCGCAGGCCAG
>DATMAF010000020.1:0-2980 GCA_035560315.1 Terriglobia bacterium
CCAGAGGTTTTGCACAATCTGCGCGACAATCCGAAACGCTTTCAACGGTTCAGCGAAGCCGTACGAAAAATTCTTCCCGAAGTCAAGGAAGTTACCATCAAATCCGTCGCGAATCAACAAGTTGAAATCCGGATATGGCCAGTGGATCCAAGCACCGAAAGAGACGATCTTGCAATTCCTCTTCGAGAGAGCGGAACAGGGATCGGCCAGGTGCTGGCGATACTCTACGTCATTATGAACTCAGACCAACCGCAAATACTGTTGATTGATGAACCACAGAGCTTCTTGCATCCCGGGGCTTTACGAAAGTTGATCGAAGTTTTTAAGCAGTATTCTCAGCACCAATACATAATTTCGACGCATGCACCTGCGGTCATATCCGCTGCGAACCCTGATGTCATCATAAATATTCTTCAGGAGGAGCATCAAAGCATCCCGCGACCATTCAATTTCTCAAATAAAGATGAACTACAAGTCTGTCTTGCGCAACTCGGTGCGAGCCTTTCAGACGTTTTCGGGGCTGACAATATAGTGTGGGTAGAGGGACCGACCGAGGCGATCTGCTATCCGAAAATTCTCAGCCAGATTGCCAAGGAACCTCTCATGGGAACGGCGATTGTGCCTGTCCGGAATACTGGAGAACTGCAAGGCAAGAGGGATGCGGAGCGTGTCGTCGATCTTTACAATCGCATGAGCGGAAGCAATGCTCTGATCCCTCCAGCAATCTCCTTTGTTTTTGATAGTGAGTGTTATACGGACGAAAGAAAAGAGGAAAATTCAAATAGAAGTGCAGGGAAAGCGAAATTCCTCCCTCGTCGCATGTACGAATGTTATTTGCTGAACCCAAGAGCGATTGCCAATGTAGCGAACAGTATTCCCGGCTTTCGAGAGACAAAACTCACAGAGGAGGAAGTTGCCGAACTGCTTCGACAGAAATTTGAAACTGTGGAGTATTACTGTCAGCAACCGATCCCCGACAATGCAGATGAGCGACGCAGCAAAATCAACGGTGCCAAGGTGCTAAGAGACCTATTTAACAAACTCTCTGAAACGCGAGTCGCTTTTGACAAACTTGAGCATTCGGTCAAGCTTACGGATTGGCTCCTTAAAAACGAACCAGAAGAGTTGAAAGACTTGGCGGACTTCCTCGTAGCCGCAGTTCGTGGACGGAACCCCAAATAATAAAGTGATCACTGCTTGTGAGGGCGCAGTTGCAGCGTGATGGGGGTGCCCGCGAAGCCGTATTTCTTCCGCAGCTGATTAATTAAAAAGCGCTCGAAGGAAAAGTGCAGGCGCGCGCCCTTGTCGGTGAACAGGATGAAGCGCGGCGGGGGGCCGGCGGCCTGGGTCATGTAATAGATCTTGGGCTTTTTGGCGGCCGGGCTGGTGGCGCGTTCGAAGTCGATGGAATGCAGGAAGCGGTTGAGCTCTGCCGTCGGGATGTGCAGGCTGCGCGCCGCGGCCACCCGCTGGATTTCAGGAAAGACTTTGGCCATTCCCAGCCCGCTCTGGGCCGAGATGAACAGGCGCGGCGCGTACTCCAGAAATTTCAGTTTGCGCTGCGCCTGCGCCTTGATTTCCTCGGCGGTTTTACGCTTTTCCTTTACCAGATCCCACTTATTGATGAGGACAATCACGGAGGTGCCTTCTTCGTGGGCGTAGCCCCCGATGGTGGCGTCCAGCGCGGTGATGCCCTCGGTAGCGTCGATCAGCAGCAACGCAATGTCCGACAGGCGGATATGCCGCCGCGCCATCACCACGCTGAGCTTCTCGGCCATCAGGCGGGTCTTGCCCTTGCGTCGAATGCCGGCGGTGTCCACCAGGCGGTAGCGGTGTCCCTCGCGCTCGACAATGGTGTCCACGGCGTCGCGCGTGGTGCCGGGGATTTCCGAAACGATGGAGCGTTCATCGCCCACCAGTTGATTCAACAGCGTCGATTTGCCGACATTGGGCCGGCCAATGATGGCGACCGAGACGGGCCGCTCTTCTGTCTCGGTCGCCGCGCCGGCCGGCTCCGGGAGGCCGGCGGTCACCACCTCCAGCAAATCATCCACGCCGCGGGAGTGCTCGGCGGAGATGGGAATAACCGGCGCGATGCCCAGCCGGTAAAACTCGGATGCCGCGGGCAGCGCGCCTTCCGTGTCCATCTTGTTGACGGCGAGAACGACCGGCTTGCCGGTTCGGCGCAGCAGCCGCGCCAGTTCCTGGTCGGCGGCGGTGAGTTCGCTGCGACCATCCACCACCAGGATGACATAGCAAGCCTCCTCAATCGCCACCCGGGCCTGCTCCACGATGCGGGCCGGGATTTCTGCGGACTCGCCCACCAGCATGCCGCCGGTGTCCACCAGTTCGAAGCGCTTGCCCAGCCATTCCGCCTGGCCGTAGATGCGGTCGCGGGTGATGCCCGGCTCGTCGCCCACAATGGCGCGGCGGCTGCGCGTGATGCGGTTGAACAACGTGGATTTGCCCACGTTGGGCCGCCCCACGATGACCACCACGGGCTGTCGCCGTTCCAGGGACATTCCTTCATTGTAAACGCTGCTCCACCCCGGCGAGCTGCTCTGCGAGCGGAAGGTTGGGTTGCCGGGAGAGGTACCGGGGCATTGCATGGTCCGGTTCGCCGGACTCTCCCCCTGCTATAATTTGTGGCAGCGATTCAGGGGGAAGGAAAGGGCCGGATCGTCGGGCAGCGCCGAGCAGGATCCGGTTCCGCCAGCGTATGGCAAACGGCGACCGCATCCCTCGCAAGCCGGCAGGCGGGCGGTTTATCCCCGGAACCGGCGCCCCTGCGGCCGGCAAACAATCCGCGCGGCATCCCGCAATTTCCTTGCTGGAGCGGGAGCCGGCGTTCCGCCGCCTTGCCTCGAACCTGGCCGCGTGCCTCTCCCTGCCCCCGCGCGCGATGCCCCGCTGGGCCTGGAGGTACTCGCCCATGTTCCGCAGCGCGTTCCTGCGGCGGAGCAATCCCTGGCGCGGGATG
>DATMAF010000021.1:0-3031 GCA_035560315.1 Terriglobia bacterium
GCGGTTTTATGCCCAGGTCCCGCACCACCCGAACGCCGCCCGCGTCTTCGTGGGCGGCGAGGCCCAGGTGGCGCGGCTGAAACTGACCCTGCAACAGTGGGCGCGCGGCCTGTTCAGCGGCGTCTATGACGAGCGCTACGCCCGCGAACGCTACCAGATTGGCTACCGCCACGTGCGCATCGGCCTGGAGCAGAAATACGTCATCAGCGCCATGGGGATTGTGCGCTCGTTTCTGACCGAAAGCCTCGTCCGAGAACTGCCGCCGGGAGAAGAACGCACCCGCTTGCTGATGCTGCTGCACAAGATTCTGGATCTGGACTTGAACCTGATGTGCGAGTCCTACATGAACGCCACGCTGGAGAACCTGCGGGCCTTGAACCGGCAGTTGGAGGAGGCCAACCGGAGCTTGCAGGATGCCAGCCGGGCCAAGGATGAATTTCTGGGTCACGTCTCTCATGAGCTGCGCACGCCGCTGAATTCCATCCTGGGATTCAGCAAGATGGTTCTGGACGGCCTGTGCTCCTCCCCGGAAGAAGAACGCGAACTGTTGCGCGATGTCTTCAGTTCCGGCCAACATCTGTTGCGTTTGGTCAATGACTTGCTGGATATCCGACGGATCGAAGAGGGCAAGATGCGGCTTCATCCCGCGGACCTGAACCTCCGCCAGGTGCTGGATTCGACGCTGCCGCTGATTGCCGTCCAGGCCGCGGAAAAGAAGATAACGCTTCTGGATGAAACAGTTGCAAGCCCTCTTCCCCTCATCCGCGCCGACGAAGTCCGGCTGCGTCAAGTGCTTTTGAACCTGCTGACGAACGCAGTTCGGTTCACGCCGCAGGGATGGGTGAAACTGCGCGCCCAGCCGGTTCCGGCAGAGCCGATTCGCACGGCGACTGGGCAGGGCGGCTGGCTGCGGCTGGAAATCGAGGATACCGGAGTAGGCATTCCGCCAGAGGCGCGGGAGTTTGTCTTCGAGAAGTTTGCCCAGTTGGACCACGTGAAGACCTCCGATCAGCGCGGCACGGGGCTGGGCTTGGCCATCTCGCGAAGCTTGGTGGAGATGATGGGCGGAACCATCGGCGTGGAGGACGGCCGTACGGGCAAAGGAACGCTGGTGTGGTTTACCGTGCCGGTCGCGGAGCCCGCAGCACTTTCCTGAAGGATGGCAGGGAATCCAATCCCTTAGCAGATGTCCGCTATGAGCACCGCACCGGCCAATCCGACCGCCACGCGCACCATTCTGATCGTTGAAGACCATGCGCTGGTTGCCAAATTCTATCGCATGGCCCTGGAGCGCGCCGGCGGATATACCTGCCTGGTAACGGAGGACGTGCCGGAAATCCTCGCCGCCGTGGAGGCGGGGCGAATCGACCTGGCCATTTTGGATATTTCGCTCCGGGCTTCGGAACTGGACGGCCGTCCGGTGGACGGCCTGGAACTGGCTCGCCTGATCCGGCAGCGGACGCCGCGGCCACTGCCGATCATCCTGGCCACCGCCCATGCGATGGTCGGGGACCGGGAGCGGCTGCTGGCCGCTTCGGGCGCCGATGCGTACCTGGAAAAGCCCGTCTACGACGCCGAGCAGTTGGTGGGGTTGGTTCGCCGCCTGCTCGATGCCCCCCGCTGATCCGCTCCCCACCCACCCTCTCTTTCGCATCTGGGAAACCGATTCTTTCTCGTATCGGGGTTGTCGCTGGTGTGATCAACCCGCCCGGGCCAGACGTTGCTGCGCGGAGGATGAGTCCTCCGCCGGGGAACCAGCGGTGTGGTTGCATGGCCCGGACGGGCCGGAATTCGCCGTCATTGCCTGCACTCGGGCTTTGCGCCACAGGGTCAGGCAGACGCCGAGAACGATCAAGGCGGGGACGGCCAGCAACAGAAGGATGCCGCTGTTGAAGCCGTCAATCAATCGCCGGCCTTCTTCGGAATTGAGCAGGCTGGCACGGCACATCGGACACTGCGCCGCGGCCGGGGAGATCCACAGTCCCCAGACAAGCAGTCCGGCACAGCCGGCGGCGATGGTGTGAGCCGGTTTCCTCATGCCCCGAAGCGCTCCGGTCCCGGCTAGCCGGACGAGAGCTGGTGCACGCGCAAGGCGTCAATGGCCAGCAGCGCGAACAGAATCAATCCCACCACCAACAGGCTGGCGGCCACCATGACGATGAGCGCCGGCCGCTCAAAGCGCAGGTGCATGAAATAGCCCGAGATGACGCTGGCCTTCAGCAGCATGGCCCCCACGAGAACCGAGAGCAGAATCCACTGCGGCCAGGTGACGTATTCCATGGCCAGCATGACCACGGTGACCACCAGCAGAAAAACCCACGTGATCCAATACAAGCGGTATCCGCTTTCGTGCGTCGCATTCGCCATGAGCAATCCCCTTGTGTCGCCCGGTCAGATCAAATAAAACAAGGTGAAGATGAAGACCCAGACCAGGTCCACGAAATGCCAGTACAGGCCGGCCAGCTCGATTCCGGCGGCGGTGGAGATTCCGGCGGCCATGCGCCAGGCGGTGATGGCCAGCAATCCCACGCCGCTCAGGACGTGCGAGCCGTGAAAGCCGGTGATCAGGAAAAACGATCCGCTGAAGGCCGGCACGCCCCACGGGTTGGAATCCAGCCGCGCCCCCTGCTGGATCAGGCTGGTCCATTCGTACGCCTGCATCCCAAGAAAGCCCAGGCCTCCGAGGATCGTAAAGATCAAAAAGCGCACCGTGGCTCCCCGGTCCGCGCGCCGGGCGGCCGCGACGGCGCTGGCCATGGTGGCGCTGGAAGAAATCAGCAGGAACGTCATGAACCCGATCATGGAAAGATGGAACACCTCGCCGCGGTCGGGCCAGACGGGGCTGGCGATGCGCACAAACGCATAGCCGCACAGCAGGCCCGCGAACAGCAGCCCGTCCGAGACGATGAAGATCCACATCATCAGCTTCTGCCAGCTCACCCCGACGGGAGAACGCTCCACGCTCTCCATCGATAGTTCCGAATGCGCTTCCAGGACTTGGCTCATCGCAATTCCCTTCCCGTTTTCTTTC
>DATMAF010000022.1:0-3313 GCA_035560315.1 Terriglobia bacterium
TGGTTCAGCACCTTGCGCAGCACCCACACCCGGTTCAGCTCCTCCTTGGTCAGCAGCAGCTCTTCCTTGCGCGTCCCCGAGCGGTTGATGTCGATGGCCGGAAACACCCGCTTGTCCACCAGCTTGCGGTCCAGGATGATCTCGCAGTTGCCCGTCCCCTTGAACTCCTCGAAGATGACGTCGTCCATCCGGCTGCCGGTCTCAATCAGCGCCGTGGCCACGATCGTCAGCGAGCCCCCCTCCTCGATGTTCCGCGCCGCCCCGAAGAAGCGCTTGGGCCGCTGCAGGGCATTGGAATCGACTCCCCCCGAGAGCACCTTGCCGGAGGGCGGCACGATCGTGTTGTAGGCCCGCGCCAGCCGCGTGATCGAGTCCAGCAGGATCACCACGTCCTTCTTGTGCTCCACCAGCCGCTTGGCCTTCTCGATCACCATCTCGGCCACCTGCACGTGCCGGCTGGCCGGCTCGTCAAAGGTCGAGGAGATGACCTCCCCCTGGACGCTGCGCTGCATGTCGGTGACTTCCTCGGGCCGCTCGTCAATCAGCAGCACGATCAGGATCACCTCCGGATGGTTGGCGGTGATGGAGTTGGCGATCGACTGCAGCAGCATGGTCTTGCCCGTCCGCGGCGGCGCCACGATCAGCCCCCGTTGGCCCTTGCCGAGCGGGGTGAGCAAGTCCATCACCCGCCCCGAGAGGTTCTCCCTGGTGGTCTCCAGCCGGATCCGCTCCTGCGGGTAGAGCGGCGTCAGGTTGTCGAAGAAGATCTTGTTGCGGGCCTCTTCGGGCGACTCGAAGTTCACCGCCTCGATCTTCACCAGCGCGAAATAGTTCTCCCCCTCCTTGGGCGGCCGCACCTGGCCCGAAATGGTGTCCCCGGTGCGCAAGTCAAACCGCCGGATCTGCGACGGCGAGACGTAAATGTCATCCGGCCCCGGCAGATAGTTGTAATCCGGCGAGCGCAGGAAACCGAACCCTTCGGGGAGTATCTCCAATACCCCTTCGGCGAAGATGAGACCTTCCTTCTCGGCCTGCGCCTGGAGAATCTTGAAAATCAGGTCCGCCTTGCGCATTCCCGCAGCGCCCGGGATTTCCAGGGTCCGGGCGACGCGGGCCAGTTCCGTGATGCTTTTTTCTTTCAATTCCGATATGGTCATGATTGTCTTGTTGGATCCTTGCTGATTCGGAGATGGACTATGGTTGCGCACGCTCATTCCCGCCGTTTGGTCATCATCTGCGTGTTGGAAAACCTCGGAGCCTCACTGGTGGATCGATCCCATTACCGGGCGCACGACGGATTCAGGCAAAACGCCTGAGGATCCGTGCCGGGAGTGGATAAGTCCTTTGCTGCGACTGCGTTGCTCTCACGCTGGCAACCCGATTGCTCTTCGGCCTGATGATGAGTCGGAATGAATCCAGGCTGGGATCAGGAGTGACGGGGCGATCCGTAACCGGACATTCGCTCCCGGGCCCTGCTGTGAAGAGGTCGCTCAGGAAACCGACAGTCTTGCCGTTTGCGTTACCGCGCGGGAATCAACACCGCTCATACAAGAGCTAACCACTTGATCCATCCGCTTGTCAAGGACCAAAATCGGATTTTTGGAGACGCCCTGTTTGGGTGTGGGACGGAAGGTACGGGGGGCCGATGCCGGATTTCCTCTCCCTGAACCAGCTCGGAATGGCGGTGGTGTTCGCGGCGGCCTTTCTGCTGACGCACCGCTACCGCGCCCAGCCTCGCGCGGCTCCCCTTCCGAAGCAGGCTTACTGCGGCGCCGGGATCGTGTTTGCGGGGCAGGTTCTTTGCTACGCCGGGGTCGTTCCGGTTGCCGTCTACTTCACTCCGATCGCCTGGACCGGCTACCTTCTGTGGGTCGACGGCGCCATCTACTCGTTGCGAGGCCGCTCGCTGCTGCGAAACCGTCCGTGGGAGTTTGCGTGGCTGGCAGGCTGTTCCATTCCGCTCTGGCTGCTCTTTGAGGCGTACAACCTGCGGCTGGCAAACTGGATCTACGTCGGCCTGCCGGACAACGTCTGGCTGCGCATTCTCGGTTATGGCTGGGCGTTTGCGACCATCTGGCCCGGCATCTTCGAAACCGCCATGCTGTTGCGGGCGCTCGGCTGGAACGCGCCGCCTCCGGCCGCCGCGGACAGGGCCGCCCATCCCCCGCCGGCAACCATCGGCTGGATCGTGAGCGCGGCCGGTTTGGCCATGCTCATGGTGCCGCTCCTGGTCGGGAAGGAAGTGGGACGTTATCTGTTTGGTCTTGTCTGGCTGGGCTTCATCTTCCTGCTGGAGCCGTTGAATCGCCGGACCGGCCGCCCTTCCCTCTGGGCCGACCTCAGCCGCGGCGATTCCTCCCGCCTGCGCGCCCTGCTGTGGGCCGGGATGCTTTGCGGTCTGTGGTGGGAGTTTTGGAACTGGTTTGCCGCCGCCCGCTGGTTCTATACCGTTCCCATCCTTCCCGAATGGAAAGTCTTTGCCATGCCCTTGCCCGGCTACCTTGGTTTTCCAGCCTTCGCGGTGGAATGCTTCGTGTTGTTCGCCCTGCTGGCGCCGTGGCTGGGATGGCTCTCGCAAAAGCTGGGCTATCGTTCGCGGCCGCAATGGGAACTTTTTGAGCTCTAGGGCGGCTATCGCCGCACGCCGCTGGCGATGGATTGCAGGTGCGCCAGCGGTTCGTCGTAATCGCGGGTCTGCAAAGAACGAACCGTCCAGCCCTCTGCGGTGCGGCTCATGACTGCCGTGGCCAGGTATTCCTTGCCCAACTCTGGAGGGGGAAAAAGCAACGCCACGGCGGGAAGGGAGATCTCCTCCCACTGATAGAAGAAGGCAATCCGTTCGTGTTCTCCCTCGCGGGTGCGCTCTCGCAGGCGGGCATACCGCCGCCGCCCGGCCACGGCGTGGGAGACGATCCACTCGCCCTCCATCCGAAAGTAAGCGCCACCCTCTGGCGTCAGTTCCAGTCCTTCGGGGGTCCATTTCCACAGACCAGCCCGGGCACCTCGTCCGACAAAGGTAAGGGGGTCGTAGGGAATCCTCCGCGAGAAGCGCAGCTCAAACGCCGGCATCGCAAACGGTGGGTGGCTATTTAATGCCGCGATGAGGGACCGATCCTGCCATGAAAAATACGCTTGGCTGAGCAGGAATCCGGCCAGCAGCGCCGCCGCGATCCTCCACGGCGTCAGCAATCGCTTCCAGGCAGGTTCCGGCGCATCTGCTGGCACCGTGGTGTGGTTCATCTTCTCTCCGGGGGATCGCGCCCGCTTTGCGGAGCCCCTCGCGCCCTAAGACTAGGATACGCCAGCCTCTCCC
>DATMAF010000023.1:0-2065 GCA_035560315.1 Terriglobia bacterium
CTGCCCGCCAGTGTCTCGCGCGGCGGCCGCGGGGCCATCTCCCCCTCAATTTTTTTTGTGACGAATGGCCTTTTGCTGGCGGGACCAATAACCGGCCAGCAGCGCTCCGCTCAGATTGTGCCAGACGCTGAAGAAAGCTGCCGGCAAAGCGGCCGTCGCAGAGAAAAACTGCGTCGCCAGCGCCACCCCCAGTCCGGAGTTTTGCATCCCGACCTCAATGGAAATGGTGCGGCAGATGCGCGGTTCGTACCCCAGCAGCTTCGGCAGCGCATATCCCCCCGCCAGACCCAGGCCATTGTGCAGCACCACGGCCAGCGCCACTGGCCCTGCCAACGCCGTCATCCGTCCCGCGTTCAGTGCCACCACAATGGCGATGATCACGACGATGGCGAGCACTGAAAGCAGGGGGAAGAAGTCCTGTAGCTTCCGCAGCCGATTTCCCCATAGCCGGTTGAGGACCACGCCACCGGCTACCGGCAGCACCACGACATTCAGGATCGAGAGCAGCATGGGCGCCACCGGCACGGGGACGGTTTGTCCTGCATACAGCCAGGTTAGCGCCGGGGTCAGCGCCACCGCCAGCAGCGTGGAGACGGTCGTGAGCGTAATGGAAAGCGGGACATCGCCGCGCGCCAGGTAGGTGATGACGTTGGAGGCGGTGCCGCCCGGACAGCTTCCCACCAGGATCACGCCGGCGAGCAAGTCGGGAGGCAGTCGCAGGGTATGGCCCACCAGCCATCCCCCCAGCGGCATGATGCCGAACTGCAAGGCCGCGCCAAAGGCGATCAGCCACGGCCGCTGCGCGACTTCCAAAAAGTCGCGGGCGGTAAGTGTCAGGCCCATGCCAAACATCACCACGCCGAGCAGCGGCACGATGGCCGGGCCGAGCGGGCTCAGCAAGGAGGGCCACTGGAGCGCGGCCAGGGTGCCCAACAGCGCCCACAGGGGGAACAGCGTTACCAGCCGGTTGGCGAGTTGCATCCTCGCATCCTCGAAAACATGCGCCGTCAAGGATGCCATAGAGAGATGAGCCGGGGAAATGGTGCGCCATCGAAGAGCCGGAATTTCCCTGCTCGAAGGGCACAAAGGGGATCAGCATGCCGGGGCGGGCGGGTCGGCGCTTCGTTCTACCGGCAAGCCGAACCAGGGACGAAGCCGCAGGCCCAGCGCATTGCCGCCCAGCGCGGCCAGGAACCACAGCCAGCCGTGCAGGCTGGTGGAAGCTACGCCGCCGAAGTAAGCGCCGATGTTGCAGCCGAAGGCGATTCGAGCGCCGTAGCCCAGGAGCAGTCCTCCCAAGAGGGCCGCCAGCAGCGAACGGAGCGGAATCCGCCAGGCAGGAGCGAACCGGCCCGCGAAACTGGCGGCGGTCAGGGCGCCCAGCAGAATGCCAATGTTCATCACCGAGGTCACATCGCTCAGGACCGGGGCTTGGAGAGCCGCCGCCCGCGCCGGCTCCGACCAGTACGGCCAGGATTGCACCTCCATTCCGGCGGCTTGGGCGAGCTTGGCTCCCCACAGGGCCAGAGCCGAGGTGATCCCCCAGGGTCGTCCTGCCAGCAGCAGGGTTGCGACGTTCACAAGCGCCAGGCCCACAGCGCCCCACCACAGCGGCCATGGCCCGCGAAGCCAGGAACCTTTTATCGTTCCCTGAAAACGCAGCGGAGCGATGCGCCCGTGTCGCGCCCTCTCCAGCTTGGCGGCAAACCAAGCGATGCCACCGCAAACAAGCGCCGTGCAGAGAATCGCCCATCGCGGGCCGGCCATATCGAGGAGCGATACCGGGGGATAGGACGGCACCCCCGCCCAGAAGGCAGCGTGCCGCGTGGCAAGCAGCGCGCCGAAGAGGAAGGCAGCCAACGTTACCACCATGCGAGTGTTTCCGCCGCCCACAGAATACAGGGTTCCCGAAGCGCAGCCTCCGCCCAGTTGCATGCCCATTCCGAACAGAAACGCCCCGGCAAGAACGGAGAGACTGAGCGGCGCCACAGAAAGCTGGAGATGGAGGCCGAGGACGGGCTGCGGCAGCGAGCGCAGCATTACAAACGCGGTCGCGGTCAGCCCC
>DATMAF010000024.1:0-2382 GCA_035560315.1 Terriglobia bacterium
GGGCCGCTACCTGGTGCCGGATTTGCCGGCGGCAAACTACAAATTGTGGGTGCGCGGCTACGGGCTGGTGGATTCGCAGCCCGTTGAGTCAGCGCCGGGGAAGATGGTGAATTTGGCCGCGACGCTCGCGCCCAGCCCTCATGCGGCGGCGCAGTATTACCCTGCCCTCTACTGGTTCTCGATGATCGAACCGCCGGGCAAAAACGAATTTCCCGGCACCGGGCCTTCCGGCAATGGAATCGCGGAAACTATGAAAACTCAGGCGCAGTGGGTTCGGCAACTGAAGACCGACGGCTGCGTTACCTGCCATCAAATGGGCAACCGCGCGACACGGGAGATCCCCAACGAACTGGGCTCGTTTGCCTCCACGGAGGCCGCCTGGGAGCGGCGGATTCTTTCCGGCCAAGCCGGAGCCAACATGGCCAACAACCTCAACGGCCTGGGCAAGTCCCGCGCCCTGAAGATGTTCGCCGATTGGACCGACCGCATCGCGGCCGGAGCATTGCCTCCCGTCCCGCCGCGTCCGCAAGGCAGGGAACGCGACCTGGTGGTCACGCTGTGGGACTGGGCCGAGCCAACGGAATACTTTCACGACGAGGTTGCCACCGACAAGCGCAATCCCACCGTCAACGCCCGCGGCCCCATCTATGGCGTGCATGAGCTGAGCTCGGATTATCTCAGCGTGCTCGATCCGGTGCGCCACACCAAGAGTCAGATTTTGATTCCGGTGCGCGATTCGGAAACTCCCATTGTGTCGCCGCAGAAGGATTTTGCGGCCTCGCCCTACTGGGGAGAGGAACCGATTTGGAACAGCCGCGTCAATGCCCACAACCCGATGTTCGACCACCTGGGGCGCCTCTGGCTCACTTCGCGGGTGCGACCCAACCCGAATCCGGATTTTTGTAAAGAGGAGTCGAACCACCCTTCCGCAAAACTCTTTCCCCTGAACACCAGCAGCCGCCAGTTGGCGATGTATGATCCCAAGACGAAAAAATTCACCCTGGTCAGCACCTGCTATAGCACGCATCACTTGTTTTTCGCCGAGGATGCCAGCCACACGCTCTGGACCAGCGGCGGCGGCCAGGTGGTGGGCTGGCTGAACACCCGGCTGCTCGACCAGACGGGCGACGAGCAGCGGGCGCAGGGATGGACTCCGCTGATTCTGGACATCAACGGCAATGGCCAGCAAGACCCGTGGGTGGAGCCAGACCAGCCCATCGATCCGGCCAAGGATAAGCGCATCAGCGCGCCCTTCTATGGCGTCATGCCCAGTCCGGATGGCGCCATCTGGGGCTCCTCGCTGGGCTTTCCCGGCGCCCTCGTGCGCCTGAGCCCGGGACCGAATCCGCCATTTACGGCGCTGGCGGAAATTTACGAGCCTCCCTGGAACAATCCCCAGGCCCCGGCGCGGGGATTCTCCCCCCGCGGCATGGATGTGGATCGCAACGGCGTGGTCTGGGCGCCGCTGGCGAGCGGCCACTTCGCCAGCTTCGACCGCCGCAAATGCAAAGGCCCGCTGAACGGCCCCACCGCCACTGGCCAGCATTGCCCCGAAGGCTGGACGCTCTATCCATTTCCCGGCCCGCCGCTCCGAGGCACCACCGATTACGGCAGCGCCGAGGCCAGCTACTACAGTTGGGTGGATCAGTTCGACACGTTTGGCCTGGGCCGCAATGTCCCGATCGCCACAGGCAACCAGTCCGACGCGCTGCTGGCGCTACTGCCCGGCACGGGGCAGTTCCTCATCCTGCGCGTTCCCTATCCGATGGGCTTTTACGCCAAGGGGCTGGACGGGCGGATTGACGACCCCGGCGCCGGATGGAAGGGCAAGGGATTGTGGTCCACCTACGCCACGCGCGCGCCTTTCCATGTGGAAGGCGGCAAGGGCACCACCAGCAAGGTGGTCCACTTCCAGCTACGCCCCCACCCGCTGGCGAAATGAGCCGCGAATGTGTCTTTCGCCTGTGCTAGCGCGAGAACCAGTTCTCCAGCGGCTTGGTGGGCCAAGTAACGGGGCCGACCGCGGGCTGGCCCAGTTCCCGCGCCAGCGCCGGCATGAGGTGCACGGTCTTGCCGCCGACCACCGTCATCAGCACTTTGACCTGGGGAATCTCGTTCTCCGGGATGGTCAGGAAATCGCGGTCGAGCACGATGAAATCGGCAAACTTGCCCTTCTCCAGCGAGCCGATCCGGTTCTCGCGCAGCAGGTAGTACCCGCCCCAGGTGGTGAGCGCCTTGAGCTGAATGATGCGGTCGGTGCGCTCTCCGGGGGCGTAGACCATCTTGGTCTTGTCGTTGTAGCGCGTCATGCCCTTCAGGATGAGCAGAAAGATCTTCTGCGGCAGCGGGCGGTCGATCTCGGAGGTGCTCATGACCCCGGCC